>CAYMTW010000001.1:0-6995 GCA_964393485.1 uncultured Melioribacter sp.
CCGCTTCCCTTAAACGTGTCCTCTTCGTCGGCGAAGAACATGTTGAAGGAGGTCATGGAACCGTAGATGCGCGTGATGTAGCTCTGGAGCTTGATCTTCTCGCCAATCTCGAGGGACTTGTTGGCGTTGATCTGCTGCTCGAGCACGCGCAGGTTGTCTCGCATCATCACGATCTTGTGCATAAAGCGTTCGATGGAGATCTCGTGCTGCTTAAGGCGATCATCAGCGGGCTTGAAGATGAGCATGCCGTGCTGCCATTTGGGGGCAACCTCGACGTGGCTGCTGCGCTCGAGTTCGTGGGCCACCCTGCGGGCCAGGTATTCTAGTTCGCTGCGTTCCACCGAAGGCTCCGGATCATGGTGAACAGTAGAACGGTCTTGATGAGGTCTCCGGCAAGGAATGGGGCCACGCCCATGGCGATGGCGTTATCGGCGCCGACAAATGCCGAAAGCACGATGCTGCCGCTGAGTAGAATGATGGCCTGCGCGCCAATGATCGATGCTACAAGCCCCATTCGTGATGAGGTCAGGCGGGCATCACGAAGACGTCCCAACAGGGCCGCGGCGGCGGCAAAGCCGATGATGTAGCCCGAGGTCGGACCCCAGAGCGCGGCCATCGACTCGAAGCCGGCAAAGACGGGAGCGCCAAGACATCCAAGCGTCAGGTAGGCCAGCACGCTGGACATGCCGATGCGGTAGCCGAAGAGCAAGGGCCAGGCGATGACGGCAAAGGTCTGACCCGTGATGGGCACCGGCGTGAATGGCAATGGGATGCGCACCTGCGTGCAGGCGATCAGAACAAGCGTGCCAAGCACGCTCAGCTGCACGGTGTGGCTTGCGAGCACCTGCTGCAAGGGACGAAGAGAGACAGTACGTGGTGAATTCATGGGCGCAAAAATACGCCACGATCACTCTTTCAACGCACCGGCTGTAAGTCCCTCGATAATGCGCTTCTGAAACACCATGAACATCACCAGAATGGGTGCCGCGGCAATGCTGGCCCCGGCCATCAGATGTCCCCAGTCGATGGACTGCTTGCCCAGGTAAAAGGCCAGTCCGACGGGCAACGTGCGGTGCGCCTCGTCGTTGGTAAAGAGAAACGGAAAGAGAAACGAATTCCAGTTCGAGAGGAACGTGTACACCGCAAGGACCGTCAGCACCGGACGGCATAAAGGAGCTACCACGCGCCAGAGAATGTACCACTCCCCGGCTCCGTCAATGCGGGCGGCATCTTCCATTTCCGATGGCATCGACTGCACATACTGACGCACAAGGAAGATCCCGAAGGGCGTTACCAGCCACGGCACCACAAGCGCTGCGTAGGTGTTGATCCACCCCAGCTCGGCGATCAGCCGGTAGAGCGGGATCATGATCACCTGCTGCGGCACAGCCAGCACACCCAGAACAGTGCCGAAGAGAAGCCCCCTGCCCGTAAATCGACGTCGGGCAAAGGCATAGCCGGCCCAGAAGCAGAACACCAGGTTGCCGGCCGTGACGATCGACGCCACGAGTACGGAGTTGATGAAGTAGCCAAGGAAGTTGTCACTCGTCCACGCATCTCGGTAGTTGACGCTGCTGAAAGGGGCTGAGAGCATCTCGGAAAGCGAAGCGTATTGCTCGGGTGCCTCACGAAACGAAACCACGAGCATCCACGCCATAGGGGCGATCATGCCGCAGGCTACGACCACCAGCACAAGCGTGCGCAGGATGGTGCCAAGCCCGGATGCAGCCCTGGATGACGTCATTGGTAGAGTCCGTGCTCGTTGATGTAGTCGCGCACGGCCTTGGTGGTCAGGTAGTTGATGCTCTTGCCGCTGCGCACGCGCATGCGGATGTCCGTTGATGAGATCTCCAGCAACGGCGCGCTGATCCACCTCGGCGCTCGTCCGTCCACGGTCAGCGTCTCGTTCATGCGCTCCTCCATTTCGGGCGTCAGAAGAAACGGACGCCGCACCACGCACAGCTGAGCCGAGCGTAGAAGATCCTGCCAGTGATGCCAGCGCACAAACTCAACCGCCTGGTCACTGCCGATGAGTATGAACAACTCCGACCCCGGGTGCTGGGCCTGCATGGCCGCAACGGTGTCGATGGTGTAGGAAATGCCGCCTCGCTGAACTTCGACATCGCTGACGTGGAACTGCGGGTGCTGCTCGGTTGCAAGACGCACCATGGCCAGACGGTCATCGGCACTGGCCAGCATCGGATCGTCCACCTTGAAGGGTGAACGCGCCGTGGGCACAAAGTAACAGGCGTCAAGATGCATCTGATCCACAAACCGGTCGGCAATGATCAGATGAGCAATGTGAATGGGGTTGAAGGACCCGCCGATGATTCCGATGCGCATGGTCTCGGCTGTGGCTGTGCTACAAAAGAAGAAGAAGCGACGTGGCCATCACGGCCATACCGGCAACCAGACCGTACACGCTCAGATGGTGCTCACCATAATCGCGCGCCGCCGGCAATAGTTCGTCGATGGAAATGAAGACCATGATCCCGGCCACGAGTCCGAAAAGCACGCCCATGACGAGCGGACTCATGAATGGCAGCAGAATAAGGTAGCCGATCACGGCGCCGACGGGTTCGGCAAGACCCGAGAGGAAGGACCAGAAGAAGGCCCGCTTGCGGTCGTTGGTGGCATAATACACCGGCACGCTTACGGCGATTCCCTCGGGGATGTTGTGAATGGCAATGGCGATGGCAATGGCCAGACCCAGACTCGGGTCGTGCAGGGCGCTGATGAACGTTGCCAGACCCTCGGGGAAGTTGTGGATGCCGATGGCCAGCGCCGTCATCACCCCGACGCGCATCAGCTGATTGCGCTTGCGGTACTCCTGACTGCGCTCAGGATCGTCCATGAGCTCCACACTCATGTTCTCGTGCGGATTCTCGTAGGTCGGTACCAGCTTGTCGATGATGGCGATGAGTGCAATGCCCGCAAAGAACGAGCCCACCGCCAGCCACCGTCCCTGCACGGCGCCGTACTCGGCCGTTAAGGCCACCACGGATTTGTTGAGGATCTCCACGAAGGAGACGTAAATCATCACACCGGCCGAAAAGCCGAGCGAGACCGAGAGGGCCTTGGTACTAGTGCGCTTGGTGAAGAAGGCCATGGCCGACCCTACGCCGGTTGCAAGCCCCGCCAGAAGCGTGAGTGCAAAGGCGTACCCGACGGCATGCATGTCCATGCGATTAGGCCAGCGTCTTTACCAGCGTCGATGCCGTGGCACGGCGTCCGTGAACGACATTGAGCGAAACCATCGAGCGGTTTGGCTTGCAGCGTGCCTCGAACTCGTCGCGGAACTTCTCGATGAAGCCCTTGACAGGCCAGGCTGCGGCGTCGCCGAGAGCACAGATCGTATTGCCCTCGATATTGGAGGCAACATTATACAGCAGGTCGATATCCGAAAGCGTTGCCTGACCGTGGTCGAAGCGGTGCAGGACCTTTTCCATCCATCCGCAGCCTTCGCGACATGGAGTGCATTGTCCGCAGGATTCGTGGTGATAAAAGCGCGCAATGCGCAGCGTTACGGCAACGATGTCCGTGTCCTCATCCATGACCATGATTCCGGCCGTACCGATGTGCGTGCCGAGCTTCTTGAGCGACTCTTCGTCCATCATCACACCGTCGATCTCGTCACCCCGCATCGGAGGCATCGATGAGCCCCCTGGGATGATGGCCTTGACCTTCTTGTTTCCGGGAACGCCACCGCAGACGTTGTAAATGATGTCGGTGAGCAGAGTGCCCGTGGGCAGCTCATACACACCCGGCTTGTTGACGTGTCCACTGACGCCGTAGAGGATCGTGCCGGTGTGACCCGGCGCGCCGATGGCCGAGAAGGCCTCTGCGCCCATGGCCATGATCGGCGGCACGGTGGCGATCGTCTCGACGTTGTTGATCGTTGTCGGCATGCCCCAGAGCCCCTTGTTCGCCGGGAAAGGGGGCTTGTAGCGCGGATACGCTCGGTCGCCCTCGAGCGAGTTCATCAGCGAGGTCTCCTCGCCGCAGATGTAGGCGCCCGCGCCCTTGTGCACCACGATGTCGATGGAGTAGTCACCACCGAAGGTCTTCTTCATGCCTTCGCCGATGAGCCCCTTGGCATAGGCTTCGTCAACGGCGGCCTGCATCATGTCCACCCAGGCGTGGTATTCGCCACGGATGTAAATGAAGGCCATCTTGATGCCCATGGCGTAGCCGGCGATCTGGATGCCTTCGATGAGCTGGTGTGGGTTGTATTCGAAGATCTGACGGTCTTTGAACGAGCCCGGCTCGGACTCGTCGCCGTTGATGGCCAGGTATTTTGGTTTTTCGTTGCCCTTGGGCATGAAGGACCACTTCAGACCCGTCGGGAAACATGCGCCGCCACGGCCGCGCAGACCCGAGCGCTTGACCTCGTCGATGACCGCGTCAGGCGTCATCGCAAGGGCCTTGCGATAGGCATTGTACCCGCCATTGGCTATATAGACATCAGCCTTGTGCAGATCGGCAATCTGTGGAAGAACAAGATGTGGCGACGTGTACATGAACATCCTCAAAATGATCGCAAATATAGTCAGTGTCCGCCAGTGGCGGCATCAGGACATCTCGACAGATTCGACCACGACGCCCAGACCCTGGCCGACGCCGATGCACAGAGCGGCGCTACCGTAGCGCACGTTGCGACGTCGCATCTCGCGCACCAGACTGCCCAGGATGCGCGCTCCGCTCATGCCCAAGGGGTGACCGATGGCGATGGCACCGCCGTTGACGTTGACGATCTCCGGATTCAGGCCAAGCTCACGCACGCAGGCAAGAGCCTGTGCGGCAAAGGCCTCGTTGATCTCCACCAGCCCGAGGTCTTCGACGCTGATGCCGGCACGCGTGCAGGCCTGACGGATGGCCCCTACCGGACCGATGCCCATGATGCGTGGATCCACGCCAACGGCGCCGGATGCGAGGATTCGGGCATAGACGTGCTTCTTCAGATGAGGCTGCTCGTCAAGCATGGACTCACTGACAAGGACCATGGCCGCCGCGCCGTCGTTGAGTGACGACGAGTTTCCGGCCGTGACCGAGCCCTCTTTTCGAAAGGCCGCTTTGAGGGTTGACAGTTTCTCGGCGGTTGTGTCGGCACGGGGCTGCTCGTCGCGGTCAATGACCACGGGCTCGCCCTTGCGCTGCGCAATGCTCACGGCGACGATCTCTTCGGCATGCGCCCCTGAGGCCTGAGCGGCGCAGGCGCGCTGGTGACTCTGCAGGGCAAAGGCATCCTGGTCCTGACGTGAGATGCTCCAGCGCTCGGCGATATTCTCGGCCGTCTCCCCCATCGACTCCAGAGGGAAGAGCTTTTCCATACGCGGGTTCGGGTATCGCCAGCCCAGAGCGGTGTCGTAGGCCGTGATGTTGCCAAACTGTGCGCCACCTGAGACGTTCTTCGGCAGGCTGTACGGGGCTCTGGACATGCTTTCGACGCCGCCGGCGATGACCATGTTCACCTCGCCACTGCCGATGGCACGCATGCCCTGGATGACGGCTTCGAGTGACGATGCACACAGGCGGTTGACTGTTACCGCCGGCACGCTCTCGGGCAGTCCGCCAAGAAGAGCTGCCATGCGGGCGACATTGCGATTGTCCTCACCGGCCTGATTGGCGCAGCCAAGGATCACATCGTCGATCCGGGATGCGTCCAGCGACAGTCGCTCGATGAGCGCCCGCAGAAGATCGCCAGCCAGATCGTCAGGTCGGACCGCAGAAAGTTTGCCGCCATACTTGCCGACGGGCGTGCGAAGAGGTTCGAGGATATAGACAGGTTTCATGGCGTGTGGTAGGGTCAACGTCAGTGATCAGATCGACGCCAGATTGTGGCGTAGTTTTTCGAGAGTATCGGTCCAGTCGGCCAGCTTCTGTCGCTCCACCTCGATGATCTCGGGCTTTGCATTGGCTACGAAGCTGGCGTTGGCCAGTTTCTTCTCCACACCGGCCAGAGCACCCGTCAGGCGTTCGATCTCCTTGCTCAGGCGGGCGCGCTCTTTGTCGAAGTCGATCTTGCCGGCAACGACCAGATGGATCTCCACGCCACGCACGACGTCCGACACAGAGCCCTCGGGCTTGGACACGTCGCTGCCTATGACCAGTGCGGCGCAGCGTCCGAGAGCCGAAATGATGGCCGATTGGGACGTGAAGAACTCGACATCCTGCGTACGGACGTTTAGATGGACGTCCAGGCGCTCGCCCGGAGGGATGCCCATTTCCGAACGCTGACGCCTGAGGGCTTCGACCACCAGTTGCAGGGTCTCGAAGCGCTCCTCGGTGGCCACGTCGATGACCGAGGTGTCGCAGACTGGCGCCGTGGACGTCGAGATCGACACCGACTCGTCATGACCGTAGAGTCCGTGCCAGAGTTCTTCGGTTAGAAACGGCATCACCGGATGCAGAAGGCGCAGCGTTCCGTCGATGATCGTAAAGGCATGGTCCAGGATCGCCCGGCGCGCGGAGTGGGAAGGGGCTCCAGAGAGCTGCACCTTGACCACTTCGACATACCAGTCACAGAAGTCGCGCCAGATAAAGTCGTACAGAAGTTTTGCGTACTCGGTAATGCGATAGTCGGCCAGAGCCGTTGTGGCACTCTGCACCGTGGTCATGTAGCGCGAGGCAATCCACCGATCGGCCGTGGTCAGTTCGTAGGACCCTGCAGAGCCCCCTGACGCATCGTCGGTAGTGATCTCGTGCTGCTTCATCTGCAGAAAGCGGCAGGCATTCCAGACCTTGTTGGCAAAGTTGCGTCCAAGCTCCATCGACGGAATGTCCTGGGTCTTATCGTTGATATCCAGACGCACGTCCATGCCCAGAGGCGCTAGGTAGATCATCGTAAAGCGCACGGCATCGGCGCCGTAGGATTCGATGATGCCCAGCGGGTCGGGCGAATTGCCCAGTGACTTTGACAGTTTGCGCCCCTTGGCATCGCGGATGATCGAGGTGAAGTACACGTCCTTGAACGGCACCTGACCATTGAATTTCAG
>CAYMTW010000001.1:7005-64712 GCA_964393485.1 uncultured Melioribacter sp.
GCCATGATCATGCGGGCCACCCAGAAGAAGATGATGTCGGGGCCTGTAACGAGAAGGTTCGTCGGCAGGTAATACGACATCAGCCGTTCGGCTTCAGCATCAGGCTGATCGTGCTGCGAGATCGGCCCCTTCCAGCCCATGGTCGTCATCGGCCAGAGCCAGGAGGAAAACCACGTATCGAGCACGTCCGGATCCTGCTGCAAGGGGGCATCCGGGGCTAGCCCGAGTTTTTGCCGCGCCTCTTCGATCGTGCGGGCAGCGGTTTGACGTCCGTCCGGGCTGTAATAGACCGGAATGCGATGTCCCCACCAGAGCTGTCGCGAGATGCACCAGTCGCGGACGTTCCCCATCCAGTGCTCGTAGGTCCGCACCCAGTGGTTGGGGTAGAACTTGATGCTGCCATTGCGCACGGCCTCCAGGGCCGGCGCAGCAAGGGGCTCCATGCGCACAAACCATTGGTCGCTCAGATATGGCTCCACCGGTTCCTCGCCCCGTTCGCTAAAGCCCACATTGTGCGTGTAGTCTTCTTTACGTTCCAGAAGCTCGGTCTCTTCAAGCTTGGTTACCACCTTTTTGCGGGCAACAAATCGGTCCAGGCCAGAAAATTCGCCGGCCATGTCGTTCAATGTGGCATCAGCATTGATACACTGCGGCATTTCCAGGCCGTGGCGCAGTCCGATCTCAAAGTCGTTGGGGTCATGGGCTGGCGTGATCTTCACGCATCCGGTACCAAATTCCGGGTCTGCGTAGTCATCGGCAATGATCGGAATACTGCGTCCGGCAAGAGGCACGATCACGTTGCGGCCGATCAGGTGGCGGTAGCGTTCGTCGTTTGGATTGACCGCTACGGCAACGTCGGCAAAGATCGTTTCCGGACGCACCGTGGCTACAAGCAGCGTCCCGGAGCCATCTTCCAGATGATACCGAAGGGTATAGATGTATTCGCGGACTTCCCGGAAGATCACTTCTTCGTCGGAAAGGGCGCTCTGGGCCACTGGAGACCAGTTGATGATACGCTTACCGCGGTAGATCAGCCCTTCGTCAAAGAGCTTGATGAAGACTTCCTGCACGGCCGAACTGGCCGATTCATCCATCGTAAACAGCGTGCGGTCCCAGTCTGCCGAGACACCCAGTGTACGCAGTTGCTGCAGAATGATGCCGCCGTAGGTGTTCTTCCACTCCCAGACGCGTTCAATAAATGCATCGCGTCCAAGGTCATAGCGGGTCTGCCCCTTTGACTTTAGCTCCTTCTCCACCTTTGTTTGCGTGGCGATGCCGGCATGGTCCAGTCCCGGGAACCAGCACGTCTGACGTCCGTTCAGACGGGCCCAACGGATGTAGATGTCCTGGATGGTGTTGTTGAGCACATGACCGAAGTGCAGGATTCCCGTGACGTTGGGAGGGGGCATCAGCACTGAATACGGTGTTTGGTCTGACGGTTCAGAGTGGTAGATGCCGGAGTCCTGCCAGCGGGCATACCATTGACGTTCGCTGTTGCCTGGCTGATAGGTCTTTTCTAGGGGTGTGGACATTGGCTGATGGAGATTGCAGAGAAGGCGTGAATGCGTCAAAGATAACCCTTATGCACATAGAGGTTATAACTGCGTAATGAGTTCCGTAGGTGTGGTTTTGTCGTCTCCGCTGATATATTTGCCACTTCGGTAACGCAGGTAATTTCTGTCGCTTCACGGCGTCGCCTGTAACCAACGATCACATCACGTCGAGTACACTTCAGGAGTTCGTCATGTCCACATGGTTAAAGGGGGCCCTACCGGTTGCGCTGTTAGGCACGGCGCTGGTGCTGGCCTCTTGCACATGCAAGATCAAGGAAGAGCAGCTCTCGCAGATCCGTCAGATCCGCACGCAAGACAAGCAGACGGCGGCTGACATCACCAAGGCAGAGTCTGATAAGTCACGTGTGGCGCGCGAGCTCGCATCACGCCAGACCGAAGTTCGAAGCTGTAACGACCGTCTGTCGTTCGTGCAACAGAAGAAGTCGCAGTGGCCGAACATCTGGGGCGATTGGGATCCGAACGCTCCGGAGGTCGAACCGGCACCAACTCCTCAACCGAAGAAGTAAGCACAGAAAGGACAAACCACTATGAAAACAACCATCCTTCTGCTGCTTGCCTGCGCCCTGTACATGCCATCACTGGCTCAGGACGTTCCTCCCCCACCGGTCAGCAAGGCCGATGAGTTGCTAACGTGCGAGGAAGCTGACGCCCGTATCAAGCAACTTCAAACCGACCTTGACGCTGCCAAGGGTAAGCTTTCCAAGATCAACGACGACATGTCGAAGAGCGAGTCGGATCTTGCCAATGCCATCTCAGCTCTGAAAAAGTGCGCTGATGGAATCAATGAACTCGTCGGTGCGACGGAGGCCGATGTTGCCGGATTCCGCGAAAAGATCGGCCGCCTCGAAGGTCAGGTGCGAGAAATGCAGCGCCTTAGCGATGATGCTCTTGCTGACAAGCAAGCGGACGTCAAGACCCTGCAGCGCAATCTGAACGAACTGGCCCGCCAGCAGATGTCGATGATCCCGGAATTTTATGACCGAATCACGGCGCTTCGCCGCAACATCAAGGGTCTGTACCGCGAAAAGCGCGTCAAGGGCTACACGGTTGGCACATGGGCCGAGAACCGTGACTGCCTGTGGAACATTGCCGGTCGCACGGAGATCTATGCCGATCCGTTCCAATGGCCAAAGATCTGGCAGTCCAACACCTCGCTCATCAAGAACCCAGACCTCATCCAGCCGGGTTGGGTACTGACGGTTCCACCGGCCGGACCTAAGACGTCGGAAGAGATGAAGGCAGAGCGTTCATACTGGCGCAAGAAGCGTGCAGCTGAAGCACAGCCAACCAGCGGCACCACAGCCCCGGGCGGTAACGGTTCCTCGAAGTAAGACGTCATTCCACAGATGTTTCCAGGACGCGGGCCGGTCATTGTTTGATCGGCCCGCGTTGTATTTTCAGCCCCATGCACATTGTAGAAAAGAAGGTCAAGATCTCGGACGTCGATCTCGTCGAGTTGCTAGGCCCCAACGAGCAGCATCTTCAGCTAATCGAAAACAAGTTTGATACCTCGATCACCGTCCGCGGTGACACGGTGATCCTTCGTGGGGAACCCGTCGAGGTGCGAAAGATCGAACAGATCTTTAGCGAGCTTGTGCATACCCTGCGCCGCACGGGACGTCTGCAGCTGAACGATGTGTCGATGATCGTGGATCTCGTTGAAGGGGGCCGAACAGCCGCCGTTCCGAGCAGCATGAGTAAGGAAGAGTTGGACTCGGTGATCCTCTGGGGTAAGAAGGAGATGATCCGGGCCCGCACGCCGCGGCAGATGGACTACTACACCAAGGTCCGCGCCAACGATCTGGTCTTCTGTATCGGTCCTGCCGGCACGGGAAAGACCTTTCTGGCTGTGGCCATGGCTCTGGCAGCGCTACGAGCCAACGAGGTCAGTCGCATTATCCTCTCACGTCCAGCCGTTGAAGCCGGCGAGTCACTTGGGTTTCTTCCGGGTGATATCGCTGAAAAGGTTGACCCATATCTGCGTCCCCTGCTTGATGCTCTCAGTGATATGGTCAGTGCCGACAAGCTCAAAGGCATGCTCGAAAAACGGATCGTCGAGATCGTCCCGCTTGCCTACATGCGGGGTCGTACACTGAACAACTCGTTCATCATTCTCGACGAGGCGCAGAACGCCACCCGGACGCAGATGAAGATGTTTCTCACGCGCATGGGCCGCAACTCGAAGGTCATCGTCACCGGTGACATCACGCAGACGGACCTTCCGAAGCGCAACGAATCCGGCTTGCCGGATGCCGAGCGACTATTCCATGACATACGCGGCATCGACTTTGTGCACTTCGACAAGGCCGATGTTGTGCGACATCGTCTGGTGGCAGAGATCGTGGCCGCCTATGAGCGCGCCGATGCAAAGGCGTCTGCCCCCGACAAGGTGTCCGAGCGATCATGAGTGAGTTCTTTCAGCTTGGGTTTCTTACGGTCTCCTGGCTGGATCTTTTGGACGTCGTCATCGTGGCGGCGTTGTTCTGGTTTGTCTATCGCAGTCTGCGTGATACGCTCGCACTGCAGGTGCTGTTTCTTCTGGCCCTGCTCCTTCTGTTAAACTTTGTTACAGAGGCGCTGGGTCTTCAGACCGTGAGCTGGATCCTACGTCGTCTTGGTGACGTTGGTCTGATCGCCTTTGTGGTCTTGTTTCAGCCCGAGTTGCGGCGTCTGCTATTGCTTCTGACACGCTTGCGAGTCTTCCGGTTATTCCTTCGTTCACGTTCAACGGAGGTGATCGATGTCATCGTTCAAGCTGTTGAGCAGATGACCGCATCGCATATTGGCGCACTGATCGTCCTGTCGCGCGCAGACCATGTCAAGGTAACGGTGGAAACGGGCGTAAAGATCAATGCCTCGGCATCGGCAGAACTTCTTGAGTCCATCTTTCATCCACGCTCGCCCCTTCATGATGGAGCCGTTGTCATCGATGCTCAGCAGATCGTAGCGGCCCGTTGCGTGCTGCCGCTGAGCATGACGCAGCGTGTGGGCATGCGAATGCTTGGAACACGCCATCGCGCGGGGCTGGGACTCTCAGAGCAGGCCGAAGCAGTTGTCGTGATCGTTTCTGAAGAGCGCGGCACCGTAAGCCTTGCTTATGGTGGTGAACTCGAAATGGACATCCCTCTTTCACTGCTCGGTGCTACATTGCAGCAACGCATCGCGGCCGTTCTGGCCGGATAGATGCTCATTCACATTTAGCCGTATGCCCCTTCCGCTGCCTGAACGACAGTCTTCACCCTTTGAAATTCAACGTCGAGCGCTTCTCGCACAACTCAGAGAACGCGGCATAACGGATGCACGCGTACTTGCGGCCATGGGGTCGGTTGCGCGCGAGGCCTTTGTGCCTGCCGCATTGTCGATGCGTGCCTATGAAGACACGGCATTGCCGATCGATAACCGACAGACGATCTCACAGCCGTACACGGTTGCATTCATGACGCAGGAGCTTCTGCTGACGCGTCCGAGCACGATACTTGAGATCGGCACAGGAAGTGGTTACCAGGCGGCCGTCCTGGCCGCATTGGGTCACCGTGTGATCTCCATTGAGCGTCACGCGATTCTCTCGCAGAAAGCTCGTACAACGCTAAAGCTGCTTGGCTACGACGTGGTCTGCCGTGTTGGTGATGGTTCAATCGGATATCGTGAAGGTGGTCCGTATGACGGGATCATCGTCACGGCTGCCGCACCCGATGTTCCGCAGCTGCTAGCGCAGCAGCTTGCCATCGGCGGACGCCTCGTCATCCCAGTCGGGTCTCGTCAGCAGCAGAGCCTCTATCGCGTCGTGCGCACCGACACTGAATCCTGGAAGGCCGAAGAGCTGGGACAGGCCAAGTTCGTTCCTCTGATCGGCCGCTCGGGCTGGGAAGATTCTGCGGGGTAAGGCGCGTGCGACGTGTGATCGTGATAGCCGGCGCCACTGCGTCCGGCAAGACGGCGGCTTCCCTTGCGCTGGCTCGAAGGATCAACTGCGAGATCATTTCGGCTGACGCACGACAGGTGTTTGCCGGTATGGACGTCGGCACGGCCAAACCGACGCCGGATGAGCGCGCTCTGGTGCGGCATCACTTGATCGACATCCGCCGTCCGGACCAGACCTACAACGCCGCCGAGTACGCTCACGACGTCCATGCTGTAATCGATTCGCTCCCAGCTCAGGTGATACCGGTCCTGGTGGGTGGTTCGGGGATGTACATCAACTCCGCCCTTGACGGATTGACAAGCCTCCCGGCCGAGGTCGATGCAGAGATCCGCGACGATGTTGCACGTGAGCTTGCCGAGCGTGGACGCGACGCGATGTATGAGGAGCTGCAGCGCATTGATCCCGAGGCGGCCGCGCTGTATGCGGACCGGAATCCGAGACGCATCACCCGTGCCCTCGAAGTCTACCGCGCAACAGGTCAGCCCCTTACCAGCTTCTGGAAGCAGCAGTCGCGAGAACAACGCTATGATGTGCTGGCCGTGGCTATCTCCCATGAGCGGCTGGTGCTGCGTGCGCGCATCGACATGCGCGCCGAGCAGATGTGGGAGCACGGACTTCTCAGTGAAACTGAAGCTCTGATCACGGCAGGATTGGACCCCATGGCACAGTCCCTGCAGACCGTTGGATATCGCGAAGCGCTGGCCTACCTGAATGGTCAGTGCACGTCACAAGGGGCTCTGCAAGACATGAAGATTTCAACATGGCAGTATGCTAAACGGCAATTGACATGGTTTATGCGAGATTCGCGCTACGCTTGGATCTCCGGTGAGCCCGACGGCATCGCCACTTCGATCCTCACACTGCTCAACGAAAGGAAATGGGTTGCGTCCTAGGGTATTGCTGATCTCCGTTCTGATTCTGATGTCGATCACGGTTGCCGCGGTCAATCCGTCGCTGACTGCCGGTGCCCGGACACGTGCAACCGTCAGACCCTCGCAGGGCACTGGCGCTACTGACAGCACCGTGGCTCTTGCGTTGCTGCAGCAGCGTCTGGATAGAATCTTTACCTCCCCCGGATACCGTCCGCAGGGAATCTCGGCACGGGTCATGTCACTCAAGACCGGACGCGTACTCTATGAACGCAATCCCGACTTGCCACTTACTCCAGCCTCAACCACAAAGCTGTTCACGACGGCCACATTGCACTGGCTGGCAGGTCCGGGATCACATCTGCACACCGAGGCACGAACCAATGGAGTGCTGGAGACCAATGGTACGCTTCGCGGGGACCTCTTTCTGGTTGGCTGCGGTGATGCCATGCTTTCGGTCGCGGATATCGAGGACTTGGCCGACCGTCTGATTGCGGCTGGCGTGCAGCGTATCACGGGGTCGATCTATGGCGATGGTTCACGGTTCGATGCCGTCACAAGTCGGTCCATCTATTCAGAGGACCGTGAAGAGGTCGAGGCCACCGGTCAGATTCTTGCCCTGAATATCAATCGTGGATCGATCGGTTTCCTCGTCAGCGCCAGCCGCGCTGGCGTGGCGAGTGTGCAACCACTGCCGGCATCGGATGCGCTAAGTGTTGAGTCGCGCGTGCGCGTGATCGCACCACGGCGAAAGCCGGCCGTGCGTTCGCGAGGAGGCTCGCGTTCAGCGCCGCGCACTCCGGCCAGATCGCGTCGTCAGCGTTCGGCCGTGCGACGCCGAGGTGATGCACCAGAGCCTCCACGCTACAGACGTCATTCGGTGGCTCGTATCCAGGCTCAGGCTAGTGCAGGCGCCAATGGAAAGACCCACTACATTGTCACTGGAACGATTAGCATGGGAAGCAGCACTGTGGTGTATGCGCAGATGACGCGCCCTGCCATGGTGGTAGCAGGCGTTCTGAGCCAACGCCTCAGGGCTGGAGGCGTAGAGGTCTCCTCTGCGGTTGGTGAGCGCGCATGCCCTGCCACATCCACTCTCGTTGCGCAGACTGGTCGCCCCTTATTGGACTTTACCAGTGTTGTCAACAAGCGAAGTGACAACCACCTTGCCGAGCACGCCTTTAAGATGCTCGGTTACCGCTCGGGTACCTTACCCTCAACGGCATCGGCATCGAGGGCGACAGTGCTTCGCGCACTTGACTCGATGCACGTTCCACGTCAGGGATTACTACTCAACGATGGCAGCGGACTATCCCGTCGTAACGTCGTTTCGGCATCCACGCAGGCAGCGCTGCTGGCCGCGTGCAGCCGGCAGACCTGGGCTGAGGAATTCCGCAATACGCTGGCCATTGCCGGTGTTGACGGGTCGATCCGCCGGCGGATGATTGGCACTCCGGCGATGCAGAACGTGCGCGCCAAGACCGGAACGCTGCGCAACGTTAGCTCACTCTCGGGATATGTATCGACAATGGACGCTGAGCCCCTTGTCTTCTCCTTCATCAGCAACGGGTCTGCAGTCTCGTCCTACAAAGCCGCCGAGGATGCCGCCGCAATAGCCCTGGCGTCGTTCACCTGGAAGACCTCTGGTGGACCGCTCATGATGCAGCCCGAGCCAGGCAAGATCGACAGTCAGAAAGACAAGGTCACGAGCCAGAAGCCGTGAGTTCACCGCGGCGGCGTGCGGCCGCCTCAATGAGCTCTGTGGCCATGATGCTGGTCTTGCTGGTGTATGCAACGATCTGGTCGCCGGCATCGGCATGGAGCCATGCTCCGCATCGCGCTGCGTCATAGGTGCTCATGTGCTGCGCGGCAAGCCCCGCAATGATCCCTGTCAGCACGTCTCCGGATCCTGCCGATGCCATCGCGGGACTACCCCGCTGCAGGTATGTAGCATGGGTTGCTCTGCACGTTGCTGCCGGTACATGCTTGATATGGACCACTGCCGCATACTTGCCGGCGGTGGCCTGTGCATGTTCGACGTAGCTCATGGCAATCTCAGATCGCTGACGGTCAAGAAGACGCGCTAGCTCTCCAAGGTGCGGCGTCATGATCAGCTGTTCTGGCAAACGCTGCAGAAGAGGCAGACATCGCAATCCGTCAGCATCCAGAACGATGGTGCGTCCGTCGGAAACATCATCGATAAGCTCGGCAAGCATGGACGCGGTACGGGCATTGGCGCCCAGACCCGGACCGAGTGCGATGACCGTTGCTCGACGCAGTCTGTCGGCGATCACCGCCTGCGACTCGGCTGCGATCGTCCCATCCTCATGATGGGCTACGCTCGTGGTCATCACCTCGCGCGGCGTCAGCGGATGCACCGAAGGGGTGATAAGCTCTACCATGCCCGCGCCAAGGGCAATAGCAGCATGCGCCGTCATGGAAGGGGCTCCGCGCATTCCAAGAGAGCCTCCAATGACGACCACATGCCCGTAGTCGAATTTGGATGATACGCGCCTACGTATTGGAAGCATGCACGCAAGGTCCCCTTCGTCAAGCACGGCACCGTCAGCCAACTGCTCAGAGAGCCGCGCCGGTGCACCGATCTCGACGATGTGCACGTGTCCACAGAGATCCTGGCCGTCAGCGCGCAGAAGGCCCGGTTTGAGGCCTTCCATGGTCACGGTGTGATCACACCGAACGGCTGCGACATCAGTCTGACCTGTCAGAGCATCAAGACCGGTGGGAATGTCTATGGCAATGCGAAGCCCCCTCGCATGATTCATGAGCCCGACAAGGTGTCTGTACGTGTCTGAAAGGGGCAGGCGCGATCCGGTGCCGAGCAGAGCGTCGATGATCACGTTAGCCTGACCGTGCAGTACCTCGGATGCCATCCCGTGCGTGATCACACTCACGTCCGCGGGCAGACTCCGGCGAGCGTGAAGATATCCTGGCGAGCCCGCTGACGGGTCCTCCGGACAGATCACCGTCACCCGGTGTCGGGCACCCAAGATCGCGGCGATCGTCAGCCCATCTGCTCCGTTATTGCCATTGCCGCAGACGATCACGATGTGAAGGGGCGCACGTGCGCAGGCTGCCTCATGGCTGAGAATGGACTCTATCCGTTCTGCCGCCGCCGACGAAGCGTGCGCTATCAGGTCCTGTTCCGATGTGCCCGCGCCGACACAAGCTGCATCAAGTTGCCGGGATGCTTCGGGGGAAAAGACCTTGATCATGGGACACAATATAGCCGCTTGTCGGTGGGCTGTTGCACACCGTCGGCTGTGGCTGTATGTTCGCCGCATGCTTCGACGACCTCACCGTATGTATGCCGTAGGCATCCTGCTCAGCGTTGCCATCATCGCCGCAGGCTGTGGTGGCATCGACCCTGATGCCGTGCGCCCCTTTTCGGGCTTTCGTGGAACGATCCGCTACGTTGGCGGTCCGGCATCCTGGCCAACGGATACGATCTACGATCTGCGTGTGGTGGCCTTTGAGAAGAAGCCCAAGGTTCCGGAGGACGTGATCACGGCCGTTGTGCAGCAGACGGCTGCCTTCAGCCCCGTGATGCTGCCAACGCTTCAGGATTCGACGGGATACGTACTCGAAGTACTCGGCACGCCGCGCACGTTTGAGTATATCGTCGTCGCATTGCAGGATGGTCCGAGCTTTCTAACTGACTGGCTGATGCTTGATGTCTATGCGCCATCGGGTGATCCCAATCAGCCTGGACGTGTTGTGATCCCATCCGGAGGAACGATCAACCTGGATTTCAGAGTCGATTTCAACAACCTGCCACCGCAGCCTTTTCCGTGAGTGCGATGATTCCCTTCCTCATCGGCATGGTAGCGGCCACCATTTTCGGCGTGAGTAATGCTCCGGGTCAGACCAATCCAATGCGCACTGGCGGCTCGGTAACCGTCATCGGAATTGTCAAGGATTCGCAATCTGGTCAGCCCCTGTACGGAGCTACCGTTCAGCAGATCGGCACAAGTCGGGGCGCGATGACCAATCGCAGTGGGGCCTACGTGATCCGCTGTGTTGCCTCGGATACCATCCGATTGCGTGTTTCCTTTGTCGGATATGCTCAAGCGCAGGTCTCGGTGCCGGCGAACTCGGCAGCGATCGATGTCGATCCCATCGCACTGACGGTCTCATCACAGCGTCAGCAGGAGGTGATCGTTTCGGCTAACAAGCGTGTTCAGGCCGTGCAGGATGTCCCCATCAGCGTGAGCATTGTCAAGGCTGACGATCTCGCGCAGCGAGGCATTGTGCGCCTCGACGAAGCTCTGCGATACGTCAGCGGGATCAGTATCGCCCGTGACCAGGTCAGCATTCGTGGTGCTTCGGGTTTTGCTCTCGGAGTGGGTAGTCGCACCATGGTGATGATGGATGGGTTCCCCTTGATCTCGGGCGACAACGGTGACATCAAATTTGACGTGATGCCCGTGGCTGACATTGAGCGTATCGAGGTGATCAAAGGTGCGGGCTCGGCGTTGTATGGCACCGGCGCATTGGGAGGAGTCGTGAGTATTCTCACGCAGCAGCCGACAGACGAGTTCAAGGTCTCGGCTCGGCTCTATGGTGGTATCTACACCGGCCAGCCCTATCAGCAGTGGGAGTACATGCAGCAGGGATATCCTGGCTTGGGTGGGGCCGACGTGCGATGTGGACAACGCATCGGCAAGATGTCGTATTCGCTCAGCGGTGGCTACCGTCAGGACGAGGGGTACCGGCTGTTCGATCGCACCGTGCGTGGATTCGGATTTGCAAAGTTCGCCTATGACCTCGGTGATGCCAGCGCCCTTAAGGTCAATCTTTTTCATGCCTCGGACCAGCGTCAGAACTTTCTCTACTGGAAGGATCTCGACAATGCCACACGTCCGCCGGCCGTGCAGGACGCTAACGAACGGACCATCACATCCAAGACAGCAGCCGGTCTGGAGTACACGACGATCCTGTCCGATGTGCAGTCGCTGATCGTCCGTTATGGACTCTTCCGGACCGTTTTTGCCACGACCAATGTCCTGAGTGATGCTCCTCCGGACAACTCCACAGCACTCGCCCATTCCCTGGATGTGCAGCACACGGCTTCGATCACGGAAGGCGTTGTCCTGACCTCCGGTCTTTCTGCTCGTCTGAACACCGTCACCAGCCCGATCTACCAGCAAACGCTTCAGCACATCGTCAGTGCGTTCTCGCAGGCTGAAGTCAATATCGGTGCCAAGGCCCTGCTCACTGCCGGTGTGCGCATCGATCGCGAAGAAACACTTACCCTGAAGCCCCATCTCGAAGTATCGCCGAAACTCGGCCTGTCGTGGCCGGTGAGCGACGATGTTTCCGTGCGTGCCTCGGTGGGACGGGGCTTTCGGGCTCCGACGGTAGCCGAGCGCTATGCCAACACCCAATACGGTCCGTTTCGCGTGCGTCCCAATCCGAATGTGATGGCCGAAAGCTCGGTGTCATCGGAGATCGGCGCTTCGTGGCGTAATACGACGCTCATTCCATTCGAACTTGACGTGGCCGTATTCGACAATGAGTTGTTCAGTCTTATCGAGCCTACGTTTGATCTCGATGCCCCCGAGATCCCTATCGTCTTCAAGAACATCACCAGAGCCCGTATCCTGGGTCTGGAGTCAACCCTGCGCTTTGCCTTCAGCAAGGACCTCATGGCTGAAACGGGGCTTACGCTGATGGATCCGACGGACCTACTGCTTGGCAGCATCCTCAAGTACCGTAACCGCATCCTCTGGTATTCTCGCATGATGTGGTCACCGATCACCGATGTGAGTCTACAGGCCGAGTATCGGTATCAGGACCGCGTCGAGGCCATTGATGACCGCCTGAGTCTTTTCATTACCGACGCCGATGTGCGTGTGCCGCTCCACATCGTGGATGTGCGTGCCTTTTGGGATGCATCCGAGCGGCTGCGCTGCGGCCTGATCGTGCGCAACGCCCTCAACTACGCCTACACCGAATCGATCGGCAATCTTGGACCGCTGCGGTCTGTCCTCGTGCAGCTCGAATACCGCTGATGTAGAACGCTTAGTACCTCTCGAGCGAGAACGACTCGCCAAGGTAGCGCCGGCGCACTTCTTCATTGGCGGCGATCTCCTGGGCCGTGCCGCTGACGAACATCGTTCCGTCGATCAGAATGTACGCCCGGTCGGTGATGCTGAGTGTTTCGTGCACATTGTGATCCGTGATGAGCACACCGATTCCTCGGTGTTTAAGCTGACGCACAATGTGCATGATCTCTTCGACGGCGATCGGATCGATACCGGCAAAGGGCTCATCGAGAAGAATGAACTTCGGATTCGTTGCCAGCGCCCGGGCGATCTCGCAGCGTCGACGCTCGCCCCCTGAAAGCATGTAGCCTTTGCTCTTGCGGATGTGGCCGATGCCGAACTCCTCGAGGAGCTGTTCGAGTTGCTCCTTGCGATCCTTTGACGAAAGCTTGCGGGTTTCCAGGATCGCCATGATGTTCTGCTCGACTGAGAGTTTCCGGAAGATCGATGGTTCCTGCGGAAGGTAGGCCAGACCCATGCGCGCTCGCTTGTACATGGGTGTGGACGTGATGCTCTTTCCGTCAAAGAGTACTTCTCCGCTGTCCGGCGGGATCATACCGGTGATCATGTAGAACGTGGTGGTCTTGCCCGCACCGTTTGGTCCGAGCAGCCCGACGCATTCGCCCTGGTGGACTTCCAGCGTGCTGGCCTGGACCACGACACGGCCCTTATAGGACTTGCGAAGGTTTACCGAGCGAAGGACGCTTGCGGTATCAGTTTCGGACACCACCACTCCGTGGACGTTTCTTGAGGGTCAGCGAGAGCTTGCGTGTTTCGTCACCTCGTCGCACCGTGAGTTCCAGACGCTGGTTGACTTCCCCGTCCAGGATCGCGATATCAACGTCTTCGTCACGTAACGTCGGCTTGCCCTCGACGGCAATGATAACGTCTCCGGGCTCGATTCCTGCATCATCAGCCGGACCATCGGAGGCCACCTCACTGACAAGGACCCCGTCGGTGCTGGCAAGTCGAAAGTATTTTTTAACCTGTTCTGTGATCGTCTCCAGCGTCATGCCGGTCCAGAAGTCCCGGTCGATCAGCCCGCCATTCTTCAGCCTGTCAACGATCCGTTTCACGCGGTTGATCGGGATGGCAAATCCGATGCCGATGCTACCTGCACCGCGATTGCTGTTGGCGGTTGAGTAGATGACCGTGTTGACGCCGATCACCTCACCATTGGCGTTCACCAGGGGGCCTCCAGAATTACCCGAAGAGATCGCGGCATCGGTCTGAATCATATTGCGATAGACGCGTGTTTCTCCAGCCTCGGAGGGTTGCGTGAAGCTGACGCCAACATTGGAAACAACCCCGACCGTGACGGTGGGCTTAGCGTTGTTATCGAAAAGACCAAACGGATTGCCAAAGGCAATGGCCCACTCCCCCACGGCCAGATCATCACTGCTGCCGAGCTTGAGGTGCGGGAAGCCGGAGCCCTCGATCTTGAGAACCGTGACGTCGCTCACCAGATCCGTGCCGATGATCTTGGCATTGTGCTTCGACCCATCGGTGAGCGTCACTACGATCTTGGTCGCTCCGCCTGCCACGTGGTCATTGGTGACGATGTAGCCATCTGCACTGATCAGAAATCCCGAACCGAGCGAGCGCACTTCGTAGTTGCGCTGGTAGTTGCGTCGGCGGTTACCAAAAAACTGCTCGAACATCGGGTCAGCGAAGAAATCTGAAAACGGATCCTGATACACCTGGGTCCGTGTCTCAGTGACGTTGATTCCCACGATCGCCGGTGAGCACACGGCCACAGCTTTGGTGATGGCATTGCGCCTGCTCTGTCCGATCTCATCCGGCAGAACGGCCGAGGCCGCGCTGCGATATGGAGCTGGAAGAGGCGAAGCCTGAACGAGGGCAAGGGGGTGGGCCGCAAGGACGGCAGCCACGGTTGCAAACAGTCGTCGAAGGATAGAATGTTTCATAGCGGTCTGCAAGGTCGAAAACACGTGCAATTTATTGCCACACTGGCTGGGTAAATTGCCGTCCATGCCGATCCGTGTTGCCCTTGCCATCCCGCGCCTTGAGCCCCTTACCTATGCCGTTGCCGATGGTGAATCGGTTCTGCCCGGCATGCGCGTGCTGGTTCCCCTGGGCACGCGACTTGTCACGGGCACGGTTGTTGAGCTTGATGTACCGTCCGTTTCCGACATGCGCACCGTAGCCGAGGTGCTCGATGATACGCCAACGTTTCCGCCCGATATGCTCGAACTGGCGCGTCGAGTGGGCGAATACTACCTCTGCTCATGGGGCGAGGTGCTGGCTGCCGCTCTTCCATCGGGTATGAAACCCACAACCGTCGTGACGATTCACCGCGAGCGTGCTGTCTCAGCGCCGGAACTGGAGCAGATGCGACGTCGTGCTCCGCGAAGAGCCGCTCTGCTGGAGGTCATCGATGAACTGCGGGGCGATGTTACGTTGGCCTATCTGCAGAAACGGTTGAAATTCAAGGGGGTTGCGGATCAGCTTCAAGCCCTCGTTCGCGACCAGTACATCCGTCTTTCCAGCAGCGTCAGTTCCGCCCCTTCTCCTCGGATGGTTCGGGCGGTCTCACTGAATGTGTCCCTTGCCGACGATGCAACCGTCCGAGACCTGTTCGATCAACTCGACAAGCAGGCTCCGAAGCAGTCTCTCGCTCTTGCTGTGGTCTGGATGGCCCATCGCAGTGGTCAGACGCCACTGACCGTGTCGAAGGTTGCCGAGCAGGCCGGTGTTTCGACATCGGTCGTCGATGCACTGATCGAGCGTCAGGCGCTCGACGTCCAACGTATCCCTGCACAGCGCTCGCAAGGGGCACATCAGGTTGAGCTCCGCGATGAGACCCTGCTAGAGTTGACAAGCGATCAACAGGCGGCAGTCGATCGGATCATCAAGGGGATCGACGCTAAAATGTTTGACCCGATCTTGGTGCACGGTGTGACAGGATCCGGCAAGACCCTGGTGTACCAGCTGGCGATTCGCAGGACTCTGTCAACGGGCCGGTCGGCGCTGCTGCTCGTGCCGGAGATCTCACTTACACCTCAGCTAGGAGATCGATTTGGTGCGGCCTTCGGTGAGCGCGTAGCGATCCTTCATTCTCGCTTGTCTGAGGTGGAGCGACTCATGCAGGTTGAACGTATCGCCCGCGGAGAGGTTGACATCGTTATCGGTCCGCGTTCGGCGGTCTTCTGCCCGATACCAAACCTTGGACTGATTGTGGTGGACGAGGAACACGAGGCCTCGTACAAACAGGATGATCCGTCTCCACGATACCATGGCCGCGACGTAGCGATCATGCGTGCCCAGATTCTGAGCTGTCCGGTGGTTCTCGGTTCGGCAACGCCATCACTCGAGTCATTACACAACGTTGATCAAGGCCGATTCACGCGTGCGCTGATTCCCACGCGGGCCGACGCCGCGCGTGCTCCGCAGATCCGCATCGTCGATATGCGCCAGGCCCGTAAGAGCGGGTCCGTTGCTGGTTCGATGAGTCATCAGGCTCTCGACGCCATCGCCGATCGCGTCCGCCTACAGGAAGGTAGCATCGTCTTTCTCAATCGCCGGGGCTTTGCCCCCGAGGTGCAGTGCCGTGATTGTGGCAACACGCCGACCTGCCCCAATTGTGATGTCTCGCTTACCTTCCACCGAATGCCGGCAAGCCTTCGCTGTCACTATTGCGGCTATTCAGAGGTCCATCTTTCGGCTTGCAACGTCTGCGGCTCTGTCGATGTTGACGAGCTCGGGACGGGCACGCAGCGCATCGAGCAGGAGCTGGCCTCGGCCATGAAGGAACGTCATGGCCTGGACCTGCGTATCGGTCGGATCGATGCCGATACGACAACCCGTCGCGGATCTCTGCGTTCACTGCTGCAATCCTTTTCAGGGGGCGACCTCGACGTTGTCGTTGGGACGCAGATGATTGCCAAGGGACTCGACATCCCCCGCGTGACCTTAGTGGTTGTGGTCAACGCCGACCGCACGCTACACATGAGCGACTTCCGGGCTAGTGAACGCACGTTTCAGCTGTTGACCCAGGTGGCCGGGCGCTCGGGGCGGGCACAGGGACGTCCGGGAGAGGTGGTGATCCAGACGGCCTCGCCTGAGCATCCGGTGCTGCAGGTCGTAGCCTCAGGAGAATCCATCACCGGTCCCGTGACGGATTGGTTTCAGGAAGAGCTGGCGCAGCGCCGGGAGGTTGGCTATCCGCCGTTCACCCGATTCATCGTCATCGAGATATCGGCCATGGATCAACGTCTGGTCGAAGACCAGGCTAACATCCTGCAAGCGCTCATCCCCGAACGTTCAGAATACCACCGCCGCTCGACGGTGGTCCTTCCAGCCGTGGCGTGGATCCGCAACCACCATCGTCGTATGATCATCGTGCGCAATGATAAAGGGGCTGACCCATCGGGACAGCGATGCCGCGCGCTCTTGCGGTCGGTCATGGAAACCTACCATGATCGCTATGCCGTACGTGACGTCCGGGTCACTGTCGATATCGATGCCAATGGACTGATGTAGCACTGCTGGCCGTTGCGCGGTTTGTGCTAGCTTCGCGCACACGAACCATCCGCCACACATCAGCGCCATGAAGACTATCCTTCTGCTCGGATCCGGTGAACTCGGCAAGGAGTTCACCATTGCCGTCAAACGATACGGCCACCGCGTTATCGCCGTGGATTCCTACGACAATGCTCCTGCCATGCAGGTTGCCGATGGGCATCGGGTGATCTCGATGCTCGATGCCGAACAGCTCGATGCAGTCGTCGAAGAGATCCGTCCAGACATCATCGTTCCGGAAGTTGAGGCCATCCGTACAGAGCGACTACTTGCCTATGAAGCCACTGGTATGCACGTTGTTCCGAGCGCCAGGGCTGCTGATATGACCATGAATCGTAAGGCTATCCGTGACCTGGCGGCCAAGGAATTGGGCCTGCGCACGGCTGCGTATCGGTATGCCACTACGATGGAAGGCTTCCGATCGGGCATTCACGAGATCGGTCTTCCGTGCGTGGTCAAGCCCCTTATGTCATCAAGCGGAAAGGGGCAAAGTACCGTCCGAACCGAGGAAGACATCGAGCGCGCATGGACCTATGCCATTGAGGGCAGTCGGGGTGACGTACGGGAAGTGATCATCGAAGAATTCATTCGATTCGAGAGCGAAATCACGCTTTTGACCGTGACGCAGAAGAATGGTCCGACGCTCTACTGTCCGCCAATCGGACATCGTCAGGAGCGCGGCGACTACCAAGAGTCGTGGATGCCCCATGCCGTGCGACCGGACCTACTTGAGCAGGCACAAACGATGGCTGGGCGCGTCACGGAGTCCCTGGGTGGCGCTGGTATATGGGGAGTGGAGTTCTTTCTCACTGATTCGGACGTCTATTTCAGCGAGCTCTCTCCGCGTCCGCACGACACCGGAATGGTCACGCTTGCCGGCACAACGCAGCTGTCTGAGTTCGAGCTGCATGCGCGGGCAGTTCTAGGGTATCCGATCAATTCCGTTGAGCTCATCCGTGCCGGCGCCTCTGCAGTGATCCTGGCAGACCATGCAAGCCCCCTGCCACCGGACTTCACCGGAATTGAAGTGGCGCTGGCCATGCCGGATGTTGAAGTTCGGATCTTCGGAAAGCCATCCACGCGCCCCTACCGTCGCATGGGTGTTGCCCTTGCCAGTGGTCCGACCGATGCGGATGTTGATGCTTTGCGAGCTCACGCAAAGCTCGCAGCCGACTGTGTCTCTGTGATTTCGGCGGGATGAGAGCCGGGGCTTCAGAATGTGGCATTCGTCAGCGTCACGCGGAATTCGGGAATGTCCCTCTGAGCTAAGCGAGCATTAAGATCAATCCGCAGAAACAACAGCACCCGGTTCACACCGAGACCCAACTCGAAGTAGGTTTCATCGGCTGTGTCATCGGTTGACGGCAGATGTGTTGGGTAGATCGAACGCGTTTGCGGTGAGAACGATGTCCACTGTACGCCGCCAAAGACGAGAAACTCGATGCCGAATGATGCTATGTTTGGTATGCGTAGGAGTCCGGGGATCACTTCGCCAAAGTTGTGGTTGAACTGTAGTGACAGCAGTCTGTCACCATAAAACTCCTTGACCCGCATCCCTCGAAAGGCCGTTCCTGCTACAAGTCCACCGATGCCGGATTCAGATGACACAAACCGTTGCGGAGGAATCGCACCCCAGCCCCATCGGATGTTCGCACTGATGTCCAACGTCCACAGTGGCAGTGTTTGCAACCGAGCAAATCCCAGCCATGAGACTCGCGCGAACTCGAAGTCGCTCTGCAGGATCGTCTTGTCGGAGGCTTCAACCGAGAGGGCCATGCCGGTACGTGAAAACCGGCGCAGCGGTGAGAACGAGAGAAACACGTCGCTGGAAAGCGAGCTCATACGCCCGTCTTCGATCAACGGGTTTGGTCTCGGGTTAGCCGAGGCACCAAGAAGCGCCCACGTTGTGGTTTGTGAGACAGAGTTCTCAATGGCATTGGTATAGGTGATCGACAGCATGTTCGGACGCATCCAAAGGTCGCTACGGACGAAACGCAATTGTCCCCAGGAGTACGAGGCACTGATATTGAATCCTGAGCTCAAGTAGTAGTCGCCGTAGTCACTGCCATCAAGCAGAGATGTAAAGGTGATAAGAGACTGAATCACCGTGGTCGGATCATCACGTCTCATCAGGGATCGCCCGAACGTGGTCAGCAAAGTGAATCGCTGAGCCCCGTCGGGGTGCCACGAAGCACCGAAAGTGGAATAAAACCGTTTGTCCGATAAGCCATATCCCAGTGTCGATGACACGACGACCGACGTGTCCACGCGCTGGCGCAGGCCAAGGCCGAGGTACGGCCCGTGAATCAGGTTGTATCGGAAGATATCGTCGAAGCCCGTAAATGGTGGTCGCCCGAGACGCTGAAGAAATCGTGAAACGGGTCCAAGGATCCGTTCGAACATTGACCGTTGCAGACTGTCCGGGTTTTCGAGCATCATCTCGATCTCTCGATAGGCACGCTCTTCATCGGGAAGAAGCGGTAATCGCAGATTGGTCTGCCAGTAGAGCGAGTCAAATGTTGATGCATTCGACGTTGTCTCGACTCGTCGTCGATCAAACAATGATCGATCGATCGATGGGTTGATGACGTAATCGTAGCAGAACGTCTCAATGTCGATGTCCAGTCGTGGAGAGACCACATACAAGATGTCTGCTTCAAGCGTGCTTGTGATCGATAGTGCCTCAGGCACAACCATCGAATCAACATTCATTAGGCTCTGGCGGTAGGTTAGCCGCGCATCGAAAGGTAGGTTCACCGCCTTGTTTGGTGTTAGCCGCACCTCTAACGGAACGGATCTGCGTTGATCGACGAAGATATACCCTGTGAAGCCCCTTCGCAGCGACGACTGCGGGCGTACCTCGATCTGCACAGTGTCATCATCCTGACTGCTGATGAGTCGGAAGTCATAGACATCGATCGCATCGATTGCAAGGGGCGAGGCAATCTCTTCGCCGATGATCGTGACCGACTCGTCGTAGATGTTGAGGTTTGTTCCAAACGCGACAAAGTTGGCTTCCGGTGGCACGTTGACTGTTTGACGTCGCTGGAAGATCTCATTGTAATACCTGTCGGGAAGAGCTACGTATCCACGCGAAAACGACTCGAGGATGCTGTACACCGCAGTATCGCCATGGCCTGAGCTTCGCAGGGCCGTTGTGGTATCGGTTGACGCGATAAACTTCGTGTACAGAGTGTAGGTATAGGTTTGTAACTGCTCGAGTTGCTTACGCTTTCGTGCGATGACCGCTCGCATGATGCCAACCGCAGGGTCTTCTGCAAGAACCACCACCTCGGACTTAAGAAGGCCTCGTTCGAGAAGATCAAAGCTCACCGTGGTATCTCTGGCCGGAATCATCATTGTATCTCGGCGGTATCCGATGCAGGAAAACACCAGATGGAGCGACGTAGCCTTGAGCGAATCCAGACGAGCCGATGAAATCCTGAACGTGAATTCACCGTCACGGTCAGTCATCACACGAGAGCGCGTGGTAAGCTCGGACACGGTCACGAAGCGTATCGGCTCGGCGGTTGCCTGGCTACGGACGATTCCGCGCACGGTCACAATGGGCTGCGACGATGCCGCGGCGGCAGCGATCAGCAACAGCGCTGCGGGCACTAGATAGCGCAGAGCATCAGCCGATGATCTCAACGATCTCCTCATGCGCCTGGATAAGAGCATCTTCAGGTGTAGCTTCCCCGAGAAGAACACGCACCACGCAGCTCTCCAGGACTGCTTCAATGTCAAGCCAGCGCGGATGCACAGGCGTCATGCGGGCAGACTCTAGTTGCCGGGCAAAGACCGCCTTCAGCGGGTCGCTTACCAACGCAGGGTCGCTGTATGCATCAGTTGCGGCCGGAAATCCAGCTTCCGGCACCTGAAGACAAAATCTCTTTGCGGTTGGGCCCGAGACGAGATACTGGACGAGCTTTTCAGCAAGCGTTCTGTTTGCCGATGCCGCTGAAGTTGCCAGGTATTCACCACCGGCGAACGAAACACCGGGCCGGGAGTCGATACCAGGAAAAGGCATCGCTGTTACGGAGAGATTCTTTGCGGTTTTGATTTTTTTGATCAGCCACGACCCGGAGTTCCAGACACCGATACGCCCTTGCAGAAACGTTGCATCGAGCTGACGCTGCGTCTCGATAATGCCCGTTCGAGCCAGGTCGGCATAGAGCGTAAGCGCGCGCACGTTCTGCGGCGAGTTCAGCACACATCGCCCCCTACTGTCAAGTACGTCACCTCCGCAGGTCCAGAAAAACGGCAAGATCTTTTTGTACAGGCGGTGTGCGTCGGCGCCATTGGCACCCCAGCCGAGAGCACCAGCGCTTTGAATGCGTTCACAGGCCTGCAATAGTCCATCCAGACGTGTGGTAGAATCAAGCCCGGCCTTCTGCGCCAGTGTGGAGTTCACGTAGAGCACTCGCGTATCAACGACCCACGGGGCGGCAAAGAGCTTGCCAGAATAGCGGCCCGGTGCAAGCGAGTACGGCAGGAGCTTCGTGGTATCAATCTGTGCAAGTTCGCCAAGAACACCTGCGCCGGAGAACTGTGCCACCCAGTCCGAGCCCAATTCGACGATGTCCGGTGGAGCACCCGAATTGAATGCCGCCTGGAGTTTTGCCTTTCCGTCATTCCAGCTGAGCTCTGTCAGCTCTACTGTGCAGTTGTTCTCCTTTTCAAACGCAGATACGAGGTCCTTCAGGACGGCCTTGTGCCCGGGCTCGCTCCAGAAATGCCAAAAGCGAATCGTTGATGATGCCTGCTCGGGAGTATCCCGGCGGTCACAGCCGGAAAGAACAACGATCGTGGCAAGAATCGCCGATGATGCTAACAAACTGTATCGATGGGACATTCGCATGCGTCGAAACTACGCAACTGCCCGAAGGATTGTCCGTCTTTGTGCGTACTTTTGAGCCCGTCCTGGCAGTCGTCACTCACGTGACGGCGGCGTGACACCGAACCGATTTCATATCAATATCCGGGTGTCTTGTGCCGAAGACGTCGAAGTACATCTTCATTACGGGCGGCGTTCTTTCCTCTCTTGGAAAGGGCATTGCATCTTCCTCCATCGGACTGCTCTTGCGTCAGCGCGGTTTTTCCGTTACCGTGCTCAAGATGGATCCCTATATCAACGTCGATCCGGGAACGATGAACCCCTATCAGCACGGGGAAGTGTACGTAACCGATGATGGTGCTGAGACCGACCTTGACCTCGGGCACTATGAGCGATTTCTGGACGAGAACATGTCAAAGCTCAATACGTCCTCGGCCGGGCAGGTGTACTACGACGTCATCATGCGTGAACGTCAGGGGGCATATCTGGGCAAAACTGTTCAGGTGATCCCGCACATCACCGATGAGATCAAGCGTCGGATGAGGGCCCTTGAGGGCAAGTACGACATTATCCTCATTGAGATCGGTGGTACGGTTGGAGATATCGAGTCACTCCCCTTTCTGGAGGCCTGTCGTCAGCTCAAGCATGAAGTAGGCAGCGGCAACGCCATGGACATCCACCTGACGTATGTGCCGTACATCAAAAGCGCCGGTGAGCTCAAGACCAAGCCGACGCAGCACTCCGTTAAGACACTGATGGAGTTCGGCATCATGCCTGATGTGCTTCTGTGCCGTGCCGAGGTCAAGCTTGGTAAGGACATTCGCTCGAAGATCGCCTTGTTCTGCAATGTCGAAGAACGGTCGGTGATCGAGGCTCTCGATGCGCCAACGATCTATGAAGTGCCGATGCTCTTTGCACGTCACGAGCTGGATACGATCATCTGTGAAAAACTGCGTCTGAAAAGATCACGCCGCGACCTTGAAACATGGTCGCGATTCGTCCACCGTATCAAGGTACCACGTCACCGGGTCGAGATTGCCTTTGTTGGCAAGTACAACAAGTATCCCGACAGTTACAAGTCCATCCTCGAGGCACTGACACATGCCGGTGCGATCAACGACACAAAGGTGAATATCCGCTGGATCGATTCCGAGGAGATCACACCGGAGAACGTCAGTGAGGCTCTGTCCGGCGTCAACGGCATCCTTGTGGCGCCTGGCTTCGGACACCGGGGTATTGAAGGGAAGATCTCCTGCATCACTTGGGCCCGTAAGAATAACGTGCCGTTTTTTGGGATCTGCCTCGGAATGCAATGCGCTGTGATCGAGTTCGCCCGCAGCGTGCTGTCCCTGCCCCTTGCAAACTCATCTGAATTCAAGAAGAACCGCTTCAGCGTGATCGATCTTCTTCCGGAGCAGCGCACGATCACAGATAAGGGTGGTACCATGCGATTGGGTGCCTATCCGTGTCATATTGAACGTAAATCGCGGGCCTTTGCTGCCTACAAATCCGAACATATCAGCGAGCGTCACCGTCACCGATACGAGTTCAACAACGAATTCCGTCAGGCATTCACAGACGCTGGAATGAAGATCTCCGGTACGTCACCTGACGGTCGGCTTGTTGAGATCGTCGAGATCCCGACACATCGTTGGTTTGTTGGTGTGCAGTTCCATCCTGAATTGAAGTCGAGAGCCGTCACTGGACATCCATTGTTTGTGGCCTTCATCAAAGCAGCCCGGTCCCTGGCCCAGGAAAAGGTCGACTGAACATGCTGAATGTGCTCCTCATCGAAGACGAACGGGTCGAGCATCTTTACCCGTTTTCCCTGACGCATTGTTCTTGGGAGCTTCGCTTCGGGGTGTACTCAATTCGTGAACGATGGAATTGTGTACTACCCGATGCCAGGTTAGTTGTGTATACGCACAGGACGTCATTTCAGGGTCTTGCCAATGAACGCCATGGATTGCAGACGCTTGAGCAGGGCAGCCCCTTGCTTGTCATGCTCTCCACATGCGTGCTTGCACCCGATGAAATGCGTCGACTTGCTGCCCTGGCAGATGCACCGGCAAACGATGTTGTGTTGATCTGCGGCGAGCAGCCTGTTGGCGCGATCCTTCATGCCTCTCCAGCTCAGGCTGAAGACCTGCCGGCCGTGTTGGACGCGCTCGGAACTTCGGATCTCGCAGCGCTCGAGGTCAGGGGGCGCATGGTAACCCGGTTATGGGATGTTCTCGATATGATTGGCGATGGTGTGCTCTGGGATGCTGACGTTGTTGGGCATCGCATCCATCCCACTGCCCGTATCCATCCGAGTGCGGTGATCGATGTATCAAAGGGTCCGGTAATCATTGGTCAGGATGCCGAGATCGGCGCCATGGCGATCGTTCAAGGGCCTTGCGTGATCGCAGATCATGCGGTTGTTAAGCCTCTTTCTCACGTGACTCATTCTGTGGTCGGACCGCATAGCAAGGTCGGTGGAGAGGTGTCCTGTTCGGTTCTGCTCGGATACTCGAACAAACAGCATTATGGATTTCTGGGACATTCGGTTCTGGGTGAATGGGTCAATCTTGGTGCAGGTACAACCACCTCGAACCTCAAGAACACCTACAACGATGTGCGTCCGACCATGCCTTGGGGACGTGAGTCATCGTCACGGATGTTTCTTGGTTCACTGATCGGTGACTTCACACGCACTGCCATTGGCACGTTATTGCCAACTGGTGGCGTGTATGGCGTATCTAGTCATATCATGGCTGAAGGTCTGGCGCCATCGAGCCGTCGCTCTTTTGTCTGGTCTGACGGGGTGTCCTATGAGTTTGAGTCAGCCATGAAGACCTGTGACGTGATGATGAATCGTCGGGGACGTCAGATGACGGACGCGCTTGCTGCTGTTCTCAATGAGGTACGTCAGAGCGATGTCTAGCCCACTGCATATCTGGATCACCGGCGCAGGTACTGGACTAGGAGCAGCGATTGCGCAAGCCGTCTCAAGCGAGTGCCATCTCACACTTTCTGGCCGTCGTACCGATCGACTCGAGGAGATCGCTCGGGTAGTTGGATACAAAAGGGCCTTTGTTGCCCCGTGTGACGTGACCGATGCCGGTTCTCTGGCGCGTGCCCATGCGCAGGCCGTCGGGCGTTTTGGTCCGGTTGACATCCTGGTCAACAACGCCGGGATCGCTGAGTTTGCCGACATGAGCCAGGCAGATATGGCATCGATCGAACGGCAGATCAACGTCAACCTCCTTGGTGCCCTAGCCTGCGTCAAGCACGTACTTTCGAGCATGATCGAACGTCGTCGTGGCATGATCCTGACCGTCAACTCTGTGGCGGCGACGACAACTTTCACCGGCTGCGTCGGTTATGGGGCTTCCAAGGCTGGTCTTCTTGCCGCCACGCGAAGCCTTCGTCAGGAAGTACGCCAGCACAACGTCAAGGTGATCGATCTGATCCTCGGTGCAACGGCAACAGACATTTGGTCGTCTGAGATGCTTGCTGACCACGGGAAACGAATGATAAACCCAGGCGATGTGGCCTGTCATGTGGCTTCCCTATTTTCGACGATCGATACGGAAAACTACCTCATCGAAGAATTGACCATTCGTCCTCAACTCGGAGATCTGTAACGTGATAACACTTCGACTGCTACTGATTCTCGTGCTCGGTGCAGCCTCTATGGTTGCGCAGACAACACCGTATAGCCATGGTGACCCTACACCTGAAGAGCAGTTGATGCTTGAGTACATCAATCGTGCTCGGGAAAACCCGACCGAAGAAGGCATCCGCCTGATGGACACAAAAGACCCAGCTGTACAAAGCGCCTATTCCTACTTCAAGATCGACAATGCAAAAACCAAGCAGGCCTTTGCCGGTTATCCGCAGCGTCCACCCCTTGCCTTTCATCCTGACCTGATTGAGGCTGCTCGAAATCACACTCGTGACATGGATGAGAAGAATTTTCAGGGCCATACCAGCTCAAATGGAGATGAGTTGGGGCAGCGGTATACAAAAGTTGGGTACGCATCGATGGGAATGTACGGTGAGAACGTTGCCGCTTATAGTGAGTCCGTCTGGCACGGACATTGTGGTCTGAATGTAGACTGGGGTGAAGAGAATCAGAAGGTACTGGGTCATAGAAGCAACATCATGAACTTCAACAACTCAGTTTACACTGAGATTGGAATTGGCATTACATTCAACGGTAAGGGGCTGATGCAGGGTTGGGTCGGCCCATACGTCGTGACACAGGATTTTGGTCTCCGATCACAGCGTTACATCCTCGGTGTCGTGTATATCGACAAGAACAACAACAACTTCTACGATATTGGTGAAGGAGTTGCCGGCGTGACCGTTAAGCCGTCCCGTGGTTCGTTCCATGCCGTTTCTAGCGCGTCCGGTGGATTTGCAATTCCGTATGCGGGACCTGGCTCGGTAACGGTTGTCGCTTCCGGTGGCGGGTTGCCGGCCAACATTTCAAAGACGGTTGAGCTCACCGGAGAAAATGTTAAGGTTGACTTCGTTCCGGCTTCAGCCGGCCCTGGTACGGTTGCGCTATCAAAGCCGACAAACAATGCCACCAATGTGACGCCTGTGGTGACATTGGAATGGGGCTCAGCGGCACAGGCCGATAAGTACACGTATCAGGTTTCAAAGGACCAACAGTTCACAACGGCTGGAATTGTGGCCCAGGGCGAGGTGACCGTTCGCAATGCGTCGGTGACGGTTCCTGCCTGTAACACCCGGTACTACTGGCGCGTACAAGGACGTAATGACGTCGGTGCAGGGCCATGGTCAACCATTTTCTCCTTTACCACTGGTGGCAAGATGCCTACCTCGTCGGCCGGTAGTTCGCCAAAGGGCAACGCCCTTGCCGGTTCGAATGACAACGTCACGTTTACCTGGTCCGCAGCAGCCGAGGCTACAGCCTACCATTTCCGTGTCAAGCAGTCTGCATCGCCATTCGCTGTTGTGGCGGAGGACACATCTGTGGCCGCAACAAGCAAGAATATCAAGGCTTCAGCACTCGGCTCAGGAAGCTTTACCTGGGAGGTCAGGCCGAAGAATGCTTGTGGTATGAGCGGATGGTCCACACCATTGGCATTCACGCTGAGTGTAACAAGTGTCGATGAGCTCGAGGATGGTGGTTTTGATGCCATTGTTGCTCCCCAACCTGCTGGCGATGATCTTACGATCCATTTCTCCAGTTTCATGGACGAGGCTGTTGACGTGCGCGTTCTCTCGATCACTGGTCAAGAACTGTTTACCCGCACGATCGCCGTCGGCACGGGACGCAGGGTCATCTCCGTCGGTAGTGTTGTCGGTCTAGCTCCGGGATTGTACACCGTCGTACTCAAGACCACAGGCGGCACCACACTTTCTCTGCCGATGATAAAGCAATAGACATCTCAAAGATCTCATGACCCCAAAGGGGCGATTCACATGGTGGATCGCCCCTTTCGTTTACATTGACTGGTGTAGCGCTATAGCGTCGGGTAGTTTTACCGGCGAGTATCGTTCATGGACGTAATGGCGTAACGTGAAGAGTACAGATCTACTAGAATCGTTGCTGGAGGTCGCATCGACACAGAGTGGACGGCCTGTTGCGGAGATTTACGCTTCGGTTTCTCGGCCCTATGACGATCCAAGTCGGTGGAGACGCGATGCTCGTTTCCATGATGATGAGGAGTGTTCAGTGTCAGCGACGGAGAAGTCCGTTCATACCCGACGGAGCTATCATCGCATCAGCACACGGAAATCCAGACTCCTAGATCGTTTATGTGAAGAGATCGCATTCTTTGAGATTGAAGGGGCAGGTATGTCTCGTATAGCTAATAAGGACGTCTCGTATCATCAGCAGTTCCTCACTGCAGAGCTTCTATACCAGCAAGGTCATCGTTCTCAGTCCATTGAGCTTGCTCGGAGAATTCTGCATCGCGCCACAGGCGCAGGCCAGACGACGATGATCCTGCTGGCCGGCGATCTAATTCGACGTTTCGGTGGTCAGGGGTCTACCCCATTGCGACAACGTAGGTTTGTCACAGAGCAGCGTGCATGGTCAGACGCCGATCACAGAGCGCGACACGCTGCACTGATTGTTGAAGAGCTTCTTGTTGCCAATCGCCATCGCACTGATGCGGTCTATCTGAGAAATCTGAACGAGGCAGAGAACGTGCTCTGTAGCTTCGCAACTGCCGAGAGTGATGAATCGATTGATTCTGTAACGCGGGCGATCGTTGTTCAACGATTACTTAAGGAAGGGCGCAGTGCGGAGGTCTATCGTGCAGCTTCGATTGAGCAGATAGTGCTTCGCATGTCGCGTCAGAGTTCCCCATCTTGGATGGAGGTGTGGTGTTTGTCGGCCTCCGTGCGCGCATTGACAGCACTCGGACTGTTCGAGGAGGTCCTCACCGTGACCCGCACCATGCCTCAGGGCTGGCTTCAGTACAATCATCTAACACAGGAGCTTTTTAGGCACCGTCTGCTGGCAGCGATGAGATCCGGAGACTGGGTTGAGGCCTGCCGTATGCTGGTTGAGCTAAGACAGCGAACAGATGGGCAGACTGATACGATCGATCGTGAGCGTTGTGCAGTTCTTGGCGCCTACCTCCAACTGGCATGCGAGCTGCATCTTTGTCCAATTGATGTCCCTTGTATGCCACATCGAAAAGGATCATTGTTGGACTCTATCAGCGTGATCTCAGAGGATCGCAAGGGACTTGGAGCACTGGTGCTGATCTATGATGCCATTGACACATTCTTGCACGGTGACCCCGAGGTAACTGAGCGCAAAGTGCTGAACATGCAGGTATATGCCTCTCGGAATCTGCGTGGTCCGGGAACTGAAGCCCTGCGCGCGTTCATCAGATTCCTCCGCTTGCTGTTCGTGCAGAGTTTCTCCTTTATTGAAAACCCTCAGCGGGCACGGAAATACACGGATGCCTTCACTGCTGAATTCGAAAATGGTTATGATCAGTCTATTTGTCCGCTTGATCTGGCTTCTCTGGCCCTGGTACTTATTGACACACAATCACGCAGGAACCCTTAGACGAGCGTATAGAAGTCATGTCCATTGTCGTGGCGGATGTGCAGAACACCCGCGCGGACGAGCTTAACCAGAATCTGTGAAGCACGACGCCTTGAAATGTTGACAAGGCGGGCAAAGTCCGCCACGCTGGCACGCTGATGACGTTCAAGATAGGAGAACAGCCGTCGTTCCCGATCGCCGATCGATAGTGTCATCGGCGGTGCGTCAGGGTTCATACCCCGCAAGATCTTCGTCATTTCCCTACTGGCCTGCACAGATTGCTCACCGTCACGGATGAACACAGGACGGTCATGAGAACGCGTAGGTTGCTGATCTGCAACAAAGTGATGTGGACGCTGCTGGCTTGCCGGCACAGCTGCCACGATCACATCCTTGAATTCGATCTCAACAACCTCGATCACGCATGGAATCGGTGGTTCGATCGAGTGCAGAGCAACCTGAAGCTGATCAATCTGCTCCTTTTCAGAATCTACACCGACAACCTTTCCGTTATCGTCAACGCCAAGTAAGAGATGTCCTCCCGTCGTATTAGCAAGCGCTATGATCTCACGAGCGATCTTTTCGACCGTCGTGAATTTTCGCTTGAACTCGAGCGTAGAAGACTCTCCTGCGGCGATCAATTCGCGCAGCTCGTGGCGTTTCATGGTTGTTGCGTCCGATGGGCGGACAGGTAGGGTGATAAGGGGCTTACTGGGCCTGAGAGTATTTCCACTGGGATTTTGGTACCCACCACTGTGCCGGGTTGTACCCTGGCCGAACGAGTGAGAACGCAACGCCGTGAAGTCTCTTGTTGTAGATCGCCGGATACTTTGGGCTCCAGAGGAAGATGTAGGGCTGCTCGTCGGCGACAATTCTCTGAAACTCCTGCATATATGCGATCCGTTTTGCCTCGTCAAACTCCGTGCGATTCATCTCCAGCAGCTGATCAGCCCGAGCTGACGAGAAACCAACGTAGTTGCTACCCTTGTTGCCGATCTGACTTGAGTGCCAGATTTGATATGGATCACTTGGCAACGGATCGTTCACCCAGGCGCCGATCGATAGGTCGAACTTCCGTGTTCGGAGATTTTCGAGGAATACACTCCACTCGAGCTTCCGAACATCGAGCTTGACGCCGACCTTGCGGAGCTCGTCGGAAAAGGCAACGGCTATGGCCTCCCGAGCTTCGTTTCCGGCGTTGACCAGGATCGAGAGCACGCAAGGAGTCATTTTGCCATTGATGGACTTATCGAGAACTCCGTCCCCGTTCACATCGCTCCATCCGGCCTGAGCGAGCATAGATTTGGCTTTGGCTGGGTCATAGGCTATGCCAGTGATCGACTTGTCATATTCCTTACGATCGCTGTACACGGGCGAGTTGACCGGAGAGGCAAGCCCCCTAACGACCTGTTTGATCAGCGCATCGCGATCAATGCAATGTGCAAGAGCTCTGCGAACGGCTTTGTCCTGCAGGATAGGGTTCTGAGCGTTCATGCCGATGTAGGAATAGACCTGAATGCCGTAGGTAGCCTTTGCGATGAACGGTGTGGCCACTGTATCGATCTCTTCGACAAACTTGGCTGCCGGTACTGCTTCCATGAAGTCGATTTCGCCATTCTTGACGCCTACCACCGCGGCACTGCGGTCATTGACGACTTTGAACAGGACCTTATCGGCATAGGCGGGATTCCATTTGTCCTTACCGGCATTCCACCACTTCGTATTCCGGACGATCGATACGCTTTCACCAGTCTTCCAGTCTTCGTATGCATACGGACCGCTGCCCACGTTCAACGCCGTGCTGCGCTTTACTTCCGGTGTGTTGTACCAGGTGGCAAACTGCTTCAGGGCGCTGTTTGCCTGGGCTCTAGCCATGTCGTTCGTTTCTGCGATCGTGTAGGAGTCTGTCAGCGACTTCGGATCAAGGACATGCCTGGGGAGGATCCACAGCCCGCCGAGAAAATACTCAGCTAGGAAATATGGCTTGGACATGGTGATTACAACTGTCCGGTCATCGGTTGCAATGACGTCGGCCACCGACTCATAGTAATTCCGGAGAGCTGCGCCGTCGGTTATCAGCGGATTTTTCGTCGCTTTAAATGTGAACACCACATCCTTCGAAGTAAGGGGCTTGCCATCACTGAAGGTCACACCTGTGCGAAGCTTAAAAGTGTAGGTGAGGTGGTCGTCCGACACTGTTGGACGGGATTCGGCGATGCGTGGAATGAGTTCGGTTGTCTCGAAGTCCTGGTCCAGCAGCTTTTCATAGACATGATTGAAGATGGCACTCGATGAAGCATCATTTGTCACCAGCGGGTTCAGGCCCTCAGGGTCCGAGAGCTCGTGTACGACGATCCAATCGCCGTTGACAGGAGTAGCGGCATCATCGGAGGCGCCACCCGACTGTTCGGAGCCGCCACAAGCCGTAAGAAGGACGACCATGACGGCCAACGTGAAGAATGCTGAGGTGGTTCCGGCCAGGACCCGGGTGAAGGGGCGAAGGAGCATACTATTCATCATCGCTCTGAAAGTAGGTTACGTTGCGAAGATCACGGGAATGTCCCGCGTCCTTATTCATTGTCAGATGTTTGTTCAGATTATCGGAGAAGACCTTCGAGGCATGATAGCCGTAGGTCCGCAGGAGATAGTTCAACGCGATGGTTTCAGAGATCACCGTGATGTTCTTACCCGGAAAGATCGGAAGCTTAACGGCATGGATATCGATGCCCATGATGTTGATCGATGATTCATCCAGACCCAGGCGGTCGTACGCCCCCTGCTCATCAAATACCTCGAGCTCTACGACGATCTCCAGGCGTTTCTGAAAGCGGATCGAACGGATACCAAACATTTCACGGACGTCGATCAGGCCAAGCCCCCTGATCTCCACTAGATGCTTGACGAGTGACGAGCCGGTTCCCATGAGGATACTTTCTCGCTTCTTCGTCAGCATGGTTGCATCGTCAGCTACAAGACGATGTCCGCGCTCGACCAGGTCGAGGGCGATCTCGCTCTTTCCAATCCCACTATCTCCTGCAAAGAGCATGCCCACGCCATAGACGTCCACGAATGATCCATGGATCGTGACTTGATCACCGAACTGATCATCAAGAAATTCGCCGAGGACGAAGATCGTCCGGGTCGTATCAAACGGTGTGGTCAGGACGGCAATCCCACGTTCGCGGGCAAGCGTCAGCAGGTCGTGGTCAAGTTCATGATTGTTCGCACAGACGATCACCGGTATCGCAAATGAGCAGATCCTAGCAAACATCTCCCGTCGCTGCTCAGGAGAGCAGCTCGTGAGATAGAAAAACTCCGTGTTACCGAAGAGTTGCACGCGGTAGTAGGTGAAGAGCTCTGTGAAGCCTGTTAGGGCTAGTTGCGGACGATGCAGACTCTTATCAGTGATGTGATTATCCAGCCCAACGTCATCGGTAAGCGAACGCAGCTGCACGGGGCCATTGAGTAGTTCACGAACCGTGACGAATTCTTTACGTGTTGAGGCTGGGATCTTCATCGGGAAGTGACCGGATCACGGTCGAATGGTTGCAAACTTGTCGTGGACGCGGGCAAGCTGACGTTCAATCTTGAGACCGGCATCGTGGGCAGCCTTCGTGAAGTCATCTGCCGTCTCTTTGGCCACGAACAGATGGTCATGAATCCGCACAGTGATCTCGCAGAACTTCTTCAGAGGTACTTCTTCAAAGAGAATGTCCGCTCGGACAATATTGAGGTTGAACTTCTCGAACCGACGTGCCGTTGTGACGGCATTCTCATATTCAGCGTCGGTTATGGAACAGTGCCTGTTAGAGATGTGGATATCCATGGACCTCTTCCCTTCAGGGGTGAAACAACGGATGTTCTACCAGTCACGAACCGACTCGAACATAACCATTGCTTTGGTCACATCCGACCAGTTTGCCTGACCGGCCTTGGGCGTTGACGTAGAAGCAGGCAAATTCCTATTTCGATACTCACCCCACCGGGGTCAATAGTGTAGTTGCCCCTGATTCTGTCGGGCAATGATGCGGAGAATGACTCGGTCTGGCCGGCCATGAATGGACGACGCATCGGCGCGATCGTGTATCCGATTTCGAGGCGGATACCTGCTGAGCTACGCGCATCTGCTGGGCCATCGAACCCGAGTGACACCCCAGTTCTGAGCTTGATGGCCGGTGCAACGACGTTATCCTCAAAACGTTTGCCGCTTACACGAGCTCCGAGTAGGCGTGAAGGTTGGAGTTCCTCCGTCCAGAGCACATCACCAAACAGCAAGCCAAGCCCCATACCGAAGAACCCCGTGAATTGACGTTTTACGGGGTAGTAGTCAATGGTCGCAAACAGTGGAATCGCAGAGAGCTCCATGTTCTGCGTAACGGTCTGCGCCGGACCGTACCGTTCTGCAGGGGGCTTGGGGTCGTAGGTATAGGTTTCACGAATGGAGGCGCGAAAGAAGCCCCCTGAAAGCCCGACTGATACATTGTCTGACAGATACTGGTTGATGGAACATCGAGCGCCGATCGGGATGCCGAACGATGAAGCCGCACCACCCAGAATCGACTGGTAGTCAGCGATAAACTCGGGAGCTTGGATACCAAGAGTCCAGTTGACCGCGCCCTCAAACCGGACGTTGGTACCTTCCGAGGTTTGAGCCTGAACGATCAGACAACCACAGAGCAGGCCCGTGATGATTATCAACAGAGGGCGCTGGGTGTCCCGTATAGTGGTCACGATGGCACGAACCGATCAGAGAATCCGCTTCCCCATTGACGAGGCAATGATCTCAGCCGCAAACTCGGCTGTCTTGTTGCGGTCGTCAAGAATCGGATTAACCTCGGCTACTTCAAGAGAGGCATAGGCATCGATCTGGGATATCATTTCCATGAACAGATGCGCTTCACGGTAGGTCAGGCCGCCAGGTACGGGGGTACCAACGCCTGGTGCCACGGAGGGGTCTACTCCATCAACATCAAAGGAGATGTGCAGATGGTCCACACTGCGCGACATGTCTTCCAGCACGCGAGAGGCAATCTCGTGCATCCCCAACCTATCGACGTCAAACATCGTATAGGCGGCAACACCGAGCTCCTTGATCAGCTCCCGTTCCCCGAGGTCGATGCTGCGAAGTCCAATGATCGCAAGATTTCGTGGGTCAAGCTTGGGACCGTCGAATCCTATGCGAGTTAGACTCGGATGGCCAATTCCCATGGCAATGGCAAGGGGCATTCCGTGGATATTGCCACTGGGGGTTGTCTCAGCTGTATTCATGTCCGCGTGGGCATCGATCCAGATCACACCGAGGGTCTTTCCCTGCTCTTTGCAATGGGCACCGATTCCGGCCAGCGAGCCAACGGACATCGAGTGGTCTCCACCGAAAAGCAGCGGGAAGTGACCATCGTCCAAAATTGTCTTTACACGACCAGCCAGAATCTGGCTCATGGCTGCTACTTCGGGAAGATATTTGAGCTTCGGATCCTGCAGCTCCTGAACCTCGATATTGCGGATCGGGATATCACCTTCGTCAATGACGTTGTAGCCGAGCGACTCCAATTTGAGATCCACGTCGGCAATACGTAGGGCCGACGGGCCCATATCAACACCACGCCGATCGGCACCAAGGTCGATCGGAAAGCCCATCACACGAACGGTTGTTGATTTGCGCATTGACAATATGTTTCAAGTGGTTACTTGGTTGAGCTCATAAGGTGCGTCAATACCGTGGAGAGTGTTCTCTTTAGGTCCCGTCGAGGCACAACAAGATCGACGAACCCCTTTTCGAGAAGAAACTCCGATCTCTGAAACCCTTCGGGAAGTTTCTTTCGGATTGTTTGTTCGATGACACGAGGTCCGGCAAATCCGATGAGGGCCTTTGGCTCGGCAATGATCACGTCTCCCAGCATAGCATAGGAGGCTGAGACTCCCCCGGTTGTGGGGTCGGTCAGGATTGAAATGTAGGGAAGGCCCGCTTCGGAGAGTTCCGACAAGAGCGCGCTTGTTTTGGCCATCTGCATCAGCGACAAAGCCGCCTCCTGCATGCGTGCCCCTCCGGAGGCTGAGATGAACACAAAAGGCATGTTACCCTCAAGAGCACGACGACCAGCCCTGACGAATTTTTCACCCACGACAGATCCCATGGATCCACCGATGAAACCGAAGTTCATGCAACCGAATGCCACAGACAGACCATTGATCTCACCGGTACCAGTTGTGACGGCATCGGGTAAGTCACTTTTGCTGTAGGCTTCTTTCAGGCGGGCCTTATAGGGCCTGGTATCGACGAAATCAAGCGGGTCGGCTGAGCGCACCCTGGAGTCCGTCTCCTTCCAAGTACCATCGTCGAATAACAGGCCAATGTACTTGGCACTACCGATTCGAAAATGATGTCCGCATGAAGGGCACGAGTAGGCGTGCTCTTCCAGCTCTTTGCGATAGATGACCGTCGAGCACTCGGGACACTTGGTCCAGAGACCGTCCGGCATTTCCCGAGCCTGCGGCTCAGTTATGATGTTCTTATTCTTCCGAAGGAACCATGCCATGCACAAAAGTACGGAAATGCCCTGTCCTAGTCTGCTACGGCATGGGGCTTACCGAACGAGGAAAACTTTTCGCACACTATGGGCATAGATGAGCAGATACGCGCCTGATGGGAGGCGATCGCGTTCTTCCGGCGTAGTGGCCACGACGCAACCGGTGAGATCGACAACCTGCCGGAGCACTTGCGTGTGGTCTGCGACGTCGAGCGGTTCGTCATCAACATCAGTGGTCGTCATTGGCAGATTATGGAAACTCAAAGCCCCCACCCCGGCAAGACTAGTAAGCCACGGTCCCTGAAAGACCGTGGACCCGTCATCATACGTGTAATCTGGGACGTAACTGATGACAGAGATCGGAGGATCATAGGGAAACTCGAGGGTCACCTGACTACCGTCAACTCGAACCGTCGATGGGTGCAGCGATGACGTGTTGTTGGCAAACCACGCCTGGGATGCCGTGCGCAGAGTTCCGCCGATCAATGCATCAGAGGTCATCATCAGATCGCCGCCATGAACGAATGAGATGCGAACTTCCTGACGGCCTTTCGAAGGCAGTCGTACAAGTGACGCTGTGCGGGGCGTAGGTGAAGCACGATAAACTCCTGGCTGCATGGAAAGCTCGTTACGTCGGTAAATCTCAAACAACTGCTGGGACAACGTTGTATAGCCGACTCCGGCATAGTGGCATCCGTCATGTCCAGGGAGGCCCCCCGCCGCATGAACGATAACGTCCGAATAGCGGTCTTGAAGCTGACGCTGTTCATCACGCAGTTTTGCATGACGTGGACCAGCGCAGCCAGGACGTATCTGTACAACGACGATGTACTGAAGATTCGGCAGGTCCTTCTTCCACGCCATGCGCAGATTATCAAAATGCACGGCATAATTGTCTTCGTCGTGATTCGATTCGCCCTGATACCAGAACAGCCACCGAATCTTTTCACGCGCGCCGCTCTTGATCACACGATACAGCCAGCTCCCGTAGATCGTGCCAAGATTGAGACGGTTATTGACGTCCGGCAGATGTTGCTCGATACGTGTGCCTCCTACGCCACCACTGATGCACATACTTGCAGTTCTGAGTTGCTCGGCCATTGAGTTTTGCAATCCAAGTGCCCATGCCCCGACATTGTTTCCTCCACCATTACCGGTGGCTGTGCTTCGGGCATAGTTCGTATCGGCTGAGGATTGACTGAAGTTGCCGCCAAAGGTGCGCGCCCAGACCGATATAGGCAGGCTGCCATCACCGAAGATCGAATTTGACTGACCCGTGACAGTAAAGACGATACCTGGAACAATGTTAGTTGCCGAGAGCATCGTGTCAGCACGGGGCTTGCCGAGCTTCTTTGACACCACAGTGGCTGAATACGAGATCAACTCTTGCTTGACTTCGGCGGAACAGAAGATCGTATCACCCACCTTCGGCTGTGCATAGGTCTTCGATGCAATGGTCGTTCCATCTTTGCGCAGATCGATGCTGACGATGTCAAGACTGTCTGAGATCACAACTCCGCGAACAGCTAATCCAGCTCTTGCATCGATCACTTCCAGCGAACGAGGCATCTGAACAAACTCGATGACCGGCTTTGGAGGATCTGGCGTGCGGACGATCTCGAATCGGTTGTGGAGGTAGACCTCAACCTGCAGTTCTTCTGCGGGTGTGAGACTCCGTTCAAAAACGAGAACCTCACCGATAGAGCCGTTCAATCCATTTCCAGCTTGATAGGCTCCTATGAAGACGACCGAATCAATGTTACTTGGGATGACATCGTTTGACGTCAGAACATTATTGTGTGAGATCGAGGTGCGTCCCGTTTCGTCGCTGTGTCGCACACGAAGAACGGTAGGACCGCTGACGGCGCGCGAGCTCGTGCTCAAGCGACTAAAGTCACCGTTGTGCAGAACCGATGTCACACCAGGTGCACTGGTAAAAAAAGCCCGATTCATTCCAGAAACCAGGTTGTTCGCCGCATGAACACCGTTCCAATTGAATACGACGTACATCGTGTAGTCGCGCTGGACTGGGAAGATCGATGGTGCCTTGAAAAACGCGGAGTTCGCAAAGGCAATCGCCGTGCGCGGCCCGATCTTGTCAGGAGTTAGCCCCGTTCCTGGTTGTGCTAGGGCAACATGACCTCCAACGAGAGATCCCCATCGTGACACAGAACCGTTCACAAGAGTCGTGAGGGTATCGGCGCGGAACCACAGACGGAGTCCCGATGGCATTGATTGAGAATGCAGACCAAAGGCTGTGCTCAGAAGCAGCACGGCAAGGGCGAGGGAACGGAAACATTTCATGGGGCGAATATACCCCATACAGTTTCGAGACTTACTTACCGATCGTTAGCACTTCATACTGAATGACGCCAGCCGGGACCTTGGTTTCGATCACATCACCGACAACTTTGCCAAGCAGAGACTTTCCGAGGGGGCTCGTAACAGAAAGCTTATTCTGCTCGAAATCGGCTTCTTCAGGAGAAACAAGGAGATATTCAATTGCCTTGTTGGTCTTTCTGTTCATGAGCTTGACGCGCGAAAGGATATACACCTTGTCGTCAGGGAAATCCTTCGCATCGATCACCTGGGCTTTCGAGAGCATGGTCTGCAACCTCGAGATGCGGATCTCGAGAAGTTCCTGTGCATGCTTCGCTGCATCATAGTCTGCATTCTCAGACAGGTCACCGTGCGAGCGTGCTTCGGCGATCTTCTGCGCAATGTCTCGACGGCCGTTGGTGGTGAGTTCCTGAACTTCGGCCTGGATCTGATGAAGGTATTCTTTTGTAACGTAAACGGCGTCTCCTGCCATGAGACCACTCCGCGGTATAATTGGTGTTATTGGAAAAAAAAACAAAGCCCTGGGCGGCTTTGTTTCTTTGTGACTCGAATCTACGCAGGGATGCCTCGCGGTGCAACCACCGTTTACAGATGCCGCAGGATGTGTCCCATTTTATCGCGCTTGGTTTCAAGGTAGCCCTGACTGTCGGCAGTGGCCGGCACCTCGAGAGGTACGAGCTCTGTGACCTCAAGTCCGTAGGATTGCAGCCCCACACGTTTCTTCGGGTTGTTGGTCATCAGACGCATCCGAGAGATGCCAAGCTCGTTCAGGATCTGCGCACCTATGCCATAGTCACGGGGATCAGGAGGAAATCCGAGGTGTACGTTTGCTTCGACCGTGTCCATGCCTTGTTCTTGCAGTGCATAGGCCTTGATCTTGTTTGCTAGACCGATCCCTCTCCCCTCCTGACGCATGTACAGAACTACGCCGCGTCCGTGACGCTCGATCTGTTCAAGGGCTGCATGTAACTGTGGTCCGCAGTCGCAGCGGTGCGATCCAAAGATGTCTCCCGTGAGACACTCACTGTGCACGCGCACGAGGACAGGCTCACCAGATGCGACGTCGCCTTTGACGATCGCAACGTGTTCTTTGCCATCAACGATGTTTTCAAATACTTTGACCACGAACTCGCCGAAGTCACTCGGTAGCTTCGCTTCGGCCACATATCGGACAAGGATCTCGGCTGCACGTCGATGAGCGATCAGGTCCTGCACAGATATCATCTTGAGACCATGCGTGCGACTCATTTCTACAAGATCGGGTACTCGTGCCATCGAGCCATCTGCCTTGAGGATTTCACACAACACGCCAACCGGTTTGAGACCAGCAAGGTTCATGAGGTCGACAACAGCTTCGGTGTGTCCGGCGCGGCGTAGAACGCCCCCTTTGACAGCGATCAGCGGGAAGATGTGTCCGGGACGCGCAAAGTCTTCAGGTTGTGAGGTTTCTGATGCCATAGCCTGCACCGTAGCTGTTCGGTCACTCACTGAAATGCCGCTGGCGGTACCATGGACATAATCAATACTGACCGTGAAGCGAGTTCCGTGCAGGGCAGTGTTGTCGCGTACCATAAGCGGTAGATCGAGCTGACGAGCCCTATCCTCTGTCAGGCTGACGCAGATAAGCCCCCTGCCCTCAGTGGCCATGAAATTGATATTCTGCTCAGTGCAGAGCTCTGCAGAGCAGATAAGGTCACCCTCGTTCTCGCGATCCTCGTCATCGACTACGACGATGCATTTGCCGGCTTTGAGGTCTTCTAGGGCTTCCGAGATTGAATCCAGCATCGGTGCGGCTGCGAGTTACTTCTTGACGATTGTCGCGATTGCGGACTTATCGAACTTGACATTGCAGCCTGAGCTCACCGTCACCGAAATTGTAGCCTCGTCAACTTCGTGAACCGTGCCGTGAATACCCGAGGAGGTGATCACTGGATCTCCCTTTTTCAGTGTCGAGAGAAGCTTCTGATGCTCCTTCGCACGTTTTTGTTGTGGCCGGATCATCATGAAGTAAAAGATCCCGATGACAGCTGCAAACATGAATAGTGTTTGCATGAGCTGAGCTGTTGGATCGGCGCCGGCCTGAGGTGGCGGAGCCATGAAGAGCAGTGCTAGCATAGTCGATTTCCGTTGAAAATGTGATCAGAGTCGAGGTTGGTTGAGACGGTCGATCGTCTCGGCAGCCCATTGACGAAAGGTTCCTTCGACAATTTTCTCTCGAGCTGTTCGGACGAGCCACCGGTACAAGGCGACATTCTGTTCGGTTGCTAGCATAAGTCCGAGGATCTCGCCGGCATTGAACAGGTGGCGAAGATACGCCAGAGAGTACTTCTGACTGCTCTCTGAGCCGACGTTCGGATCGATGGGTTCATCGCGCTGCTTCCACGTGGCATTCTTGATATTCACCCGACCCAGGGTGGTGAAGAGCGTCCCGTTGCGGGCATTGCGAGTTGGCATGACACAGTCAAACATGTCCACACCGAGACCTATACAGCGCAAGATGTTCTCAGGAGTCCCCACTCCCATGAGGTACCGAGGTCGGTCGGGTGGCATGATCTCTGTGGAGCAGGCGGTGATGTCGTACATCATCTCAGGCGGCTCACCAACACTCAGCCCGCCAATGGCATAGCCGTCAAAACCCATATCAACCAGCTGTGCCATACACGACCGTCGTAGGTCGGCGTGCACACTCCCCTGCCCGATACCGAATTGAAGCTGCCGGTGTCCGTAGGCAAAGGGGCTCTGCAGATGATACGTCCGTGCCCGCTCAGCCCATCGCAGCGTCAGGTCCATGGACCGCCGGGCCTGCTCATGTTCACACGGATAGGCTATGCATTCATCGAGGACCATGAAGATGTCGCTACCGATGGCTCGCTGAGTATCGACTACATTTTCGGGAGTAAAGAGATGCTTCGACCCGTCGATGTGCGACCGGAACTCAACACCATCTTCGCTCATCGTGCGCAGGTCTCGCAGCGAAAACACCTGGAACCCACCACTATCGGTCAGGATCGGACGCTCCCATGTACTGAAGCGATGCAGACCACCCATGGCTGTGAGCGTTTCCACGCCTGGGCGCAGATACAAGTGATACGTGTTCGCCAGAATGATCGGCACGTCAAGACTGCGTAGGCTGTTGTGATGCATCGCTTTGACCGCCCCTTGCGTGCCCACCGGCATGAAGATGGGCGTGGGAATCGGGCCATGGTCGGTAAGCACCCAGCCAGCTCTAGCGGATGTTTCGGAACAAGCCGATTCAATGCGGAAGACATCCACAGCTGAGGTTTCAGTTGGTTTCACTCAGCGTCCGCCTGCAGATTTCAGAATGATTCCTCCACCGACGACATCGTCACCGTCGTACATCACCACCGATTGTCCAGGTGTGATGGCTCGCCTGGGCTCGTCGAACTCGACATGAAGAATTCCCATGTTGTCGGTGCGGCATGTTGCCATAGCCCCTTCATCCTTGTAGCGGATCTTGACCATGAACCGACGTTCGTCGAGTAGGTCTTCGTACTTCTGAAGGTTGACGTTGTCAGCCATCAGTGACGTAGCCTCAAGTTCTTCTGCATGACCCACAACCACTGTGTTCGACGATGGTAGGACATCCAGGACAAACAACGGTTCACTGTGGGCAATGCCAAGCCCCTTTCGTTGACCAACGGTGTAAAACGGATAACCGTCGTGCGTTCCAATGGGCTTTCCGTTAAGCACGATGTCACCCTTGCCAATGCGAGCGTCAATGTCTGGGACAGCGTCGCGCAGAAAACGTCGATAATCATTGTCAGCAATGAAGCAGATCTCGTAGGACTCAGGCTTTGGTGCCAGGTCCAGCCCAAGTCGGTCCTTTTCTGCTCGTGAATGGGGCTTGGTGAAGCCCGCAAGCGGAAACAGCGTTCGGGCCAGGTGCTCCTGGCGGACGCTCCAGAGCATGTAGGACTGATCTTTGCGGGCATCGGGACTGCGACGGATCCAGCGGCGTCCGCTCTGCTCGTCATGTATGATGCTGGCATAGTGTCCTGTGGCAATGAACTCCGCCCCGAGAGCATCAGCTTTCTTGAGCATTTCAGCCCACTTGATCTGACGGTTGCACCTCACGCACGGGTTTGGTGTGTTACCCTGCAGATAATCATCAACGAAGTAGTTGATGATCTGCTCTTTGAAGGTCTCGGTGAAGTCAACGGTATAGTGCGGGATTCCCAGACCGAGGGCAACTCGACGTGCATCATTGATTCCGTCGAGCGAACAGCACGTCGAATCGTTGCCAACGTTCCCGCCTACGTCCTCGTATTTGTAGGTCTTGATGGTGATTCCCACAACGTCAAAACCCTGCTCTACGAGCAGGCCGGTAGCGACGCTTGAGTCGACCCCGCCGGACATTCCGACGATCACGCGATTTGAATTCCGTTCCACGCTGCTGTAGCTTTCGTCAATTGCTGCAAAGTTACCATGTCTGACGCACCCTTTATTCCGGCCCGCCCACGAGCGCTCGATCGTCGCTTTTGGGGTGCCTATTTTTCTTGGACTCTGAAACGGAGTTTTTCAGCTGGGTACATTGCCGGCGAACACCATCTGAAGGAGGCTTCGCATCTCACCGATCGGATTCCGACGATCGTTGCCTCAACGCATGCTTCGTGGTGGGATGCTGCTGTTGCCATGTCGATCGCTTTTGACAGACACCGACTCGACACAGACGGAATGATGGAGTACCGTCAGCTTGAGAGGTACCGCTTCTTTTCTCGTCTCGGCATGTTCAGTGTCATCCGCGAAGATCCACAGAGTTCGGTCCGATCCCTGCGTTACGCTGCTTCTCGAATCCGCGGCACCAACCGGCTTGTCTGGATGTACCCACAAGGGTCCCTGATTCATCAGGACATTGATCGCATCGAATGTGAGCCGGGAATCGGGATACTATCACGCATGGCGGGCCCTTGCCGCATTTTGCCAGTAGCCATGCGTTATGAGATGCTCCGCGAGCAGCGCCCAGCAGCGTGGGTTCGCTTTGGTGAGCCCCTTGTGATAGACCCCTCAGAGAGAATCCGCGACATCCAGACGGCATGCGCATCGGCACTCACAGAACTGCGCGACGTGCTCCGAAACGATGCAATGTCTGAAAACCACACACCGTATGCCCTGCTCTTCAGGGGGAGGATGTCGATGGAGAAGCGCTATGATGCCATTCTCAAACGTCCTCGCTAACCCCCTTGCGAAAGCTCGTATCCTTACTGCTTGACAAAGCTTGATGTCCAGACACCACGGCCACACCGCATCTGCAGAACGTAAAATCCTGCAGGCCAGGATGTGCTGGAGATCTGCATCTGCATGACATCGTCGGCGACAGCTGATTGATAGACAGTTCGTCCAGAGATATCAACTACGTCAAGCACCCGTCCAGTGCGAGGTGGAAGTCCGACGGTAAGCAGATCACTCACCGGATTAGGACCGATCGTAAGCTGCCTTGCTGCGTTCGCTCCATCGTCTTCACTGACACTAGTGTAGGTGAATTGGAACTCGTCCGATGCATTCGAACACGTACCGTCTGAAACACGAACACGATAGAGCCCGCTCTGAGTCGCATACAGTGTTCGAGCGGTGGCTCCCGGAATGTCCACTCCATCCCGTGACCACTGGAAGCGAGAAATGCCACCAAGTGCGGATGAGCGCAGGGTGTCCGGGGCGATCTTCGTGATGAGAGGTTTCGACGGCAGCTTACCCAATGTCACAGCAATGGCTGTTGATGTTGCACGGCAACCCTTGGAGTCCTCAACCCCTACCTGGTACGAGCCAGTCTGCGCCGCGTTCGACAATCGAATGACGCGAGTCGTATCACCATTCGACCACCGATAGCTCGCAAACCCAGTCGCAGCCTCAAGCACAACCGTGTCACCGGCACAACGAGATGTTGGAGTATTCGCTTTGATCGTCGGCGTCGTAGCCGTGCACTGTGATACGTCAATCTCCCAGATGCCTCGTCCGTAGGTGGAGATCCGTAAAAGATTCGCCGATGGCATCAGGCGCATTCCTGTGACGATGACCGGGGGCATACCAGCACCATACGACTGCCAGAAGGATGAACCCTCGTCGCAGACGAACACGCCAAGATCTGTCCCCACAAACAATCGGTTTGTCGCACCCCTCTGGTAGACTACGCTATTGCACGGGACATTTGGCAGGCCGGTGCCGGTGATATTGCTTACAACGCCCTTGTCCACCTGATAGATCTTTTGCCCTTGAGAGAATCCACCTATAGCCACATAGAACTTATCTGGCTGCGTGGGATGGACATCCACTCCCATGATGAATCCGGAGATTCCCGTCTGTTGTTGCCATGATGAGCCGCCGTTCGAGGTGAAGTACAAAGAGGTGTTGTAGGCAACATAGATGTAGTTCGAGTTCGATGGTGCCACGGCGATCACCCGAGCCGCCGTACTCGTCGAAATGTTCGAGATCTTAGTCCAGGCCCCACCGGAATTTGTACTCTTCCATACCTGGGTGTAACCGATGTAGACGGTGCCCTGCAACTTCGGATCAACGGCTATCGGTGCGACCCAGGCGGCGTCGCGTTCGCCCCGTGACTGAGCACTGGACACAAAGTTCCAATTACCGCCCCCATTGGTAGTGCGCCAGAAGTTTCCGTAATACTGGCTACCATACATGACCTGAGGGCTGACCGCATCAATGGCACCAAGCATGCCGTCACCATCGAGTGTGTGCACAAAACTTGTGCCACTGTTGGTCGACAACGCCGTTCCGTTATCCTGGGCGCCGGCAATGGTGAGTTTGGTGTTCACGTTTGACGTGGCCAGACCATAATACTGCTGAATGGACATGCCATTCGAGATATCTCTCCACGTGATACCACCATCGGTAGAACGCGCAATGCCGCCATCGTGCGTTGCATAAAGGCGATTCAGTGTGGGATGATACTTGAAGGAGTGCTGGTCGGCGTGGACAAACGGGGCTCCGTTGTCACCTGTCCAATGCGCAGAGAGAATCCACTGTGAACCATTCGTTGTTGTGCGCCAGATGTTAACGCCACCGACAAAAATGTGGTTGGCATTCGTTGGCGATACCTCCAAGGCAAGATCGTAGAAGCCCTGCCCACCTTGATCGCGACCACTGGATTGCCAGCCAAGAAGATTGAGTGACGTTGGTAGCTCGGCAAAACTCGAACCCGCGTCTGTGGACTTAAACACTCCCTCGAAACCTTGCGATGATGCATTCGATGCCAGCGCAACGACGACGTTTTGATTTGCCTTGGTTACGGCAAGACGGATGCGATTAGCAGCCGGCACGGAAAAGACTTCATCCCAGCTTTGTCCGGCATCCGTACTGCGATGAATCGTTGCACCGCCATTGAATCCATACGTTGCTGCATAGAGGGTTGGGATGGAGACAGGATTTCCGATCAGTTCCCTAAAGATGCCTTGAGCCGTCCGTTTCCAGGTGGTACCGCCATCCGTCGTCCGGTACATACCGGAGTAGGTCGCTGCAACCACCACGTTGGCATCTCGGGGATCGATCCACAAGCGGCCGATAAGAGCATTGTCTGCTGGTTCGTTCTGAAACCCTGTCTGATTCCACGTCTGACCGCCATCCGTTGTCTTGATAATACCATACGTGAATGTGTTAAACCGTGAAAGCTGACCGGCAATAGCACCGTTCACGTCACCCGTAGCTGCATACATGACATCGTCATTGGAGGCGGCTATGGCGATGTCGCTGATACCGATCACAGGGATCGACGTGATCGGAACACTGCGCCATTGTGTTCCCCCGTTCGTCGTTTTCCAGATGCCCCCTGCAGCCGCACCAGCAAACATTACGTTCGGATCCTTCCGGGAGAACTCAATGCAGTTCACACGTCCGATACCATTCCAGGTGGCCAGGGCTGATGGCATGTCAGGCGCTATCGGGCCGAGCTCCTTCCATGTCTTCTGCGCCTGGAGGTCATCAAGGGGTTTGGAACGTTGAACTGAGCGAAGCTCTTTCATGTACACCGATGCAGTCGGCAGCGTGCCATTGGGCATTACCCTGCTTTGCCAGAACCATTCCCATCGGCGAAACTGCTTGTTGATCTTCACCTTACCGTCAGCTCCTGGAACCTCGACAGACTGCTGATAGGATGAGCGAAGCTCGTCGAACGTCTTCTGCGCGAAGAGATCTGCCTGCGAGACTGTGATCAGCGCAATGACGCAGAGAAGAGCAAGCTGTTGAGTGATGACGGTCGGTTTGGTCATGGCTGGCCAGTGTTCGTGTAGTGTGTCCGGAGTTCTACTTACGGAAGACAAATCTTCAGCGTATCGAGTTCCGCAATTTACGACCGATATTTGCCCATTCATTTTCAAGAAAATCCCCCGGAGCCCGATCGTATGGATGCATCGTTCCTGTCACGTCTGGCAAATGAGCTGGATTCCATCGGCCAAGCAGGACTGTACAAGCGAGAACGTGTCATTGTTTCTCATCAGGGTCCAGAGATCCTCGTGCAGGGACGTTCAGGACCAGTCCTGAACTTCTGTGCCAATAATTACCTCGGACTCTCCTCGCATCCATCTGTTATTGATGCTGCCAAAAGGTATCTCGACTCCCACGGATTCGGCATGTCCAGCGTGCGCTTCATCTGCGGTACCCAGGATATTCACAAGGAGTTGGAGAAGAAGATCGCAGACTTCTGCGGCACGGACGACACGATCCTGTACGCAGCATGCTTCGACGCCAACGGTGGCGTCTTCGAGCCTCTGCTCGGCGAAGAGGATGCGATCATTTCGGATGCCCTCAATCATGCTTCGATCATCGACGGCGTGCGGCTCTGCAAGGCCCGCCGCTACCGATATGAATCTTGCAACATGGAAGACCTTGAGACCCAACTCAAGCAGGCACGTGCTGATGGTGCACGGTCCATCCTGATCGTTACCGATGCCGTCTTCTCCATGGATGGCACCATTGCTCCCCTTGACAAGATCTGTGATCTGGCCGATGCCTATTCGGCTCTTGTGATGGTCGATGAATGTCACTCTATGGGTTTTATGGGAGCTCATGGTCGCGGAGTCGTGGAGCATTGCGGTGTAACGGGCCGCGTGGATATTATCACTGGTACCCTCGGCAAGGCACTTGGCGGTGGAATCGGTGGGTTCACGACTGGTCGTCAGGAGATCATCGATATGCTTCGTCAGCGCTCACGTCCCTACCTTTTCTCCAACTCACTTCCGCCATCGATCGTTGGAGCCGGCATAGCCGTGATGGACCTCTTGAGTGCCACCACGGAGTTGCGCGATCGCCTTGAGGACAACACGGCCTACTTCCGTGCCGGTATGTCTGCTCTTGGCTTCGATATCGTCCCGGGTACCCATCCCATCACACCGGTTATGCTCTATGATGCGCCACTTGCGCAGAAGATGGCGGACCGGCTACTTGATCATGGGATCTACGTTATCGGCTTCTTCTTTCCCGTGGTCCCCAAGGGCAAGGCCCGCATTCGCGTGCAGGTCTCTGCGGCGCACACACGTGAACATCTTGACAAGGCCATTGCCGCATTCGCGGCCGTTGGACGTGAACTGGGAGTGATCAAATGACGATCGGTATTTGCGGTGCCGGCACCATGGGGCGTGGCATTGCCATTGCCAGTCTGAGTTCTGGGCACTCCGTTATCCTGTTCGACCTCTCGTCAGACGCCCTAGCGGCAGCAGTACGGTATGTCCAAGATCAGCTGTCGAAGGCCGTGGAAAAGGGAAAGCTCACTCAGGAGCGATTCGAATCGGCATCTGCTGCCATCTCTTCTTCGACAGATGTTGCCGCTCTGCGACCATCGGACATGGTTATCGAAGCTATCGCTGAGCGCCTAGACATCAAGCACACCTTGTATCGGAGTCTAGAGTCCGTGCTGGCCCCTACTGCCATTCTCGCGAGCAATACGTCGAGCATCAGCATTGCTGCACTTGCGCGCTGCCTGCAAGACCCATCGCGGTTCGTCGGACTGCATTTCTTTAACCCGGCGCATATCATGAAGCTCGTGGAGGTCATCAAGGGACCACGAACCTCACAGAAAGTGGTTGAAGTGTGCGTCGATTTCGCCACGGGGCTCGGCAAGGTCCCAGTTGTCGCAGCTGACGCTCCGGGCTTTATCGTTAACCGCATTGCCCGCAACTATTACAACGAGTCCCAGCGTATCGTCATGGAAGGGGCTAGTTCGATCGAACAAGTTGACACGTTGATGAAGGGGCTCGGCTTTCGGATGGGACCATTCGAGTTGATGGATCTGATCGGTGTCGATGTGAATCTTGATGTCACAAAATCGCAGTGGGAGCAGTTCTTCCATGAACCGCGATTTACACCGTCGCTTCTCCAGCAGCAATACGTCGATGCGGGACTCCATGGTAAGAAGTCCGGCGGCGGCTTTACGGTATAGAACGAAAATGCTCGCCTGGACGATTGCCCGGCGGTTCTCGCGAACGTTGCGACGCAATAGCTTTGCTCGGTTCACTTCTGTCGTAGCCGTCGCCAGCGTCGCGCTCGGTACGATTGCCGTATGTCTATCACAGAGTATTCTGGCCGGATACGATGAGATCATTCAACACACTGCGACCCGCTTTGGTGCGCATCTCACCATACAGCGTGCCGATGGCAATCCGTACTCCAATGTTCGTGACATGGCTCGCAGCATCCGCTCAGTACCGGGGGTCTCTTCTGTATCGTCAACGATCCGTCACGAAACACTGGTAAAGTGTCGGTCGCACCTTGATGGAGCCGTAGTCGTCGGTCTGCCAGAGCAGCACCTAAACCATGCATATTTACCATTGCTTTCGACAAGAACGTCGGCCGTTGGGCGATACGACGTTTTGGTCGGCTCCGGTCTTGCTCGGCGCCTGAATGCACACGTCGGTGACTCGCTCACATTGATTACGCGTACTCCAGGAACAGAGCGGCCGATGATCAGGCGAGTCGTGATCAATAGCCTGTTCACCAGCGGTATGTCGTCCTATGATGAACATGCCATCGTCACCTCCTTTGCACATGCCCGACATTTACTGCGGTTGGATTCCTCTGCCGCATCGATGCTGATGATCACCTGCGTGTCTGATGCAGACGAGTCAGCGGTAGTGCAGGCACTGAAACGGACCTACTCGCAGGGAAACATCGTTCTGACCTACAGAGACCATTTCGCTGCCATGTGGAATTGGATCGATCTACAACGCAAGCCGATCCCGGTGATCATGAGTCTGATTGCGATCGTATCAATGTTCACAGTCGTCACGACCGTGCTGCTCTCGATCGTCGAAAAGATTCGATCGTTGGCCGTGCTCGCAACACTGGGGATGTCTCCACGCCAGCTGGCCTTGATCACAGCACTACGTGTTGTGTCAACCTCACTTATCGGCGTTTGTCTCGGAGTCGCGATTTCAATGTGTTTCATCGTCGTCCAGCGTGAATATCACTTGATCACGCTCGACGGAAATATCTACTACGTCCGGCACCTACCCGTAGCATTTGATGTGTTGATCCTGATGGGATCATCGCTCTTGATCTTTCTAGCAGCGTGCGTTGCATCCATCGTTCCCATGATCATCACCGTGCGAATTCGACCCATGCGCGCACTGCGCTTCCGGTGATTCAGCCGAGACGCCTTTAGCTGGCCATGATGGACGGAAGAGCGTTCTCATAGGCAGAACTGATCTGGTCCACATCCACCGAGCAACCGTTCCACATCGTGAGCTTTGTGCCCCCCGTTGTGCCAAGGCGCACCAACGGCACGTTCGTTTCACGACACTGGGCTTCGAGTTCATCGAAGTGATCTGCGGTAATCGTCACCAGGACTCTACTTTGTGCTTCTCCGAAGATATCCGCCGCATGGCGTTCGTATGGCCAGTTCAGAGTTGCTCCTAGCCCCTTGCCAAGGCACATCTCAGCAAGGGCAACGGCTACTCCACCCTCGGCACAGTCGTGTGCAGCGGTGACCTTGCCACTGCGGATCGCCTCGAGTAGGACGTGCTGCAGTCGTACTTCTTCGTTGATATCGATCCAGGGGGCGTCCCCGGTGATATGTCCGTGGTAGCGCTTCTGATACTCCGAACCGCCGAGTTCGGCCCGGTGCCAACCGAGAAGAGCAACGATCTGGCCGTCAACAGTAAAGGAGTTTCCGACGATCGTTGACACATCATCGATCAATCCTAACATGCCGATGGTTGGGGTTGGATACACGGCGTGACTCTGCGACTCATTGTGGAACGAGACGTTTCCGCCCGTAACTGGAGTGTCAAGTGCGCGGCACATGTCACCCATACCGCGGATAGCTTCGGCAAACTGATAGTATACCTCTGGGTCATACGGATTGCCGAAGTTCAGGCAGTTAGTGATGGCAACCGGCAAGGCGCCAACGCAGACGCAGTTGCGCGCGGCCTCTGCAACGGCAATGAGTCCGCCCCGATAGGGATTGAGATACACATACCGGCTGTTGCAATCGGTGGTCACGGCAACGGCCTTGCCGGGAAGTTCCTTGATCCTGAGCACAGCCGCATCGCCACCACTTCGCAAAACGGTGTTATCCCCCACCTGCGAATCATACTGTTCGAAGACCCAGCGCTTGCTCGCAATGGTTGGCGTGGCTAGTAACTGCAAAAGCGTCGGTGAAAAATTCGTCTCGTCAATCACCGGACCATGATCGACCGGCTTCTGTGTTAGATCCAGGTAGGCCGGACGTTTTTGCTCGCGTACATATACCGGCGCTTCGCCACCGAGCACGAGTGATTGGGCCGGCAAACAGGCCACGAGTGTACCCCTACGAGAGATACTGACGTAGCCGTCATCGGTCACTGTGCCAATACGCACAAACGGTACATCCCACTTTGAACAGATCTTGGCGGCTGCGTCCTCCTTGCCATCTTGGATGACGACGAGCATACGCTCCTGTGACTCCGAAAGCATGATCTCATAGGCCGACATGTCAGCTTCGCGAAGAGGCACCCTATCAAGATCGATACTCATACCAACGTTGCCCTTGGCGCTCATCTCGGCCGTAGAACACGAAATGCCGGCAGCTCCCATATCCTGCATACCCACAACCACGCCGGCGTCAATGAGCTCAAGCGAAGCTTCGAGCAGAAGCTTTTCAGCAAACGGATCACCCACCTGGACTGTTGGGCGCATGTTTTCAGTTTCTTCGTCGAACTCCCGGGAAGCAAGGAGTGACGCTCCGTGGATTCCGTCACGTCCGGTTGCAGAGCCCATGATGAAGACCGGATTACCTGGCCCCATGGCAGTGGCCGAAGCCATGCGATCAGCGCGGAGCACTCCCACCGCCATGGCATTTACCAGCGGATTATCTGTGTAGCAGCGATCGAAGTAGATCTCTCCAGCAACGGTTGGAACGCCGAAGCAGTTGCCATAGTGACCGATTCCGGAAACGACACCTTTTACCAAGTACTTTGTGCGAGCCGTGTCGGGCTCTCCAAAACGCAACGAATTCAACGCAGCGATCGGACGCGCTCCCATGGTGAAAATGTCCCGAAGGATACCCCCAACGCCGGTAGCAGCCCCCTGAAAGGGCTCGACAGCACTTGGGTGATTGTGAGACTCGATCTTGAAGGCCACACCGTAACCCTCGCCGATGTCGATCACGCCGGCATTCTCCTCGCCGGCAGCCACCAGCATTCGGCTCCCTGATCGCGGAAGGGTCTTCAGCTGTAGGATTGAGTTCTTATACGAGCAGTGCTCGCTCCACATTACCGAGTACACACCCAATTCAGTATAGGTTGGGGTGCGCTGCAGAACGGAACAGATGCGCTCGAACTCGGCCGGCGTCAGACCAAGCTCCTTGGCAGTTTCTACGGTGACGTCAATCTCGCTGATCGGGTTCATATCATTCATGGGTGTTCTTGGGTGAACGACGGTCATCCTCGGCAGCAAAGCCCGCTGCTGAGGCTAGTGGTAGCATGCGTAAAAGATCGATACCATGAGAAAGGGGCCAGTGCTCCTTCACATAGAACGTACTGTAGTTGCCTGTTCGGAATGGAGCTGAATCAAGAACGAGACGACAGAATGGAATCGTGGTCTTGAAACCGACAACATGATAGTTATCGAGTGCTTCGATGGTGCGGTCTATGCACGCCTGGCGGGTTGGAGCATGGACGATGAGCTTGGCCACCATTGGATCATAATGGACACTCACCTCGTACCCCTCGTACAGCGCAGTGTCGTTTCGGATGCCATCACCCGTTGGAAGCTGCATAAATGAGACCACCCCGGTATCTGGCAGGAAGTCGTTGAAGACATCTTCTGCACACACACGGCATTCGATGGCGGCACCCTTGGGTTCTGCGATGTCGGCTTGCGTGATCGAGAGGGTGTGACCTGCGGCGATCTTGAGTTGTTGCTCGACGAAGTCCACCCCACTGATCATTTCCGTCACTGGATGCTCGACCTGTAGACGAGTGTTGACTTCCATGAAATAGAATTCACCGCTGGCATCAAGGAGAAACTCCAGTGTGCCCGCATTTGTATAGCTGGCGGCTGTCACAAGTCGGGCAGCCGCTTCTCCCATGGCACGTCGGATCTCAGGAGTCACAGCGGTCGACGGAGACTCTTCAACCACCTTCTGATGTCGGCGTTGGACCGAGCACTCACGCTCGGGGAAGTACAGCACATTGCCCTGTTGATCGGCTAGGATTTGGATCTCGATATGACGGGGCTGAACAATGTAGCGTTCGATAAACACGCGCTCGTCATTGAAGGCAGCGAGAGCTTCATTCTGCGCCGAACGGAACGCCGATTCGATCTCGGACGGTTGTTCGACGATGCGCATGCCCTTGCCCCCTCCTCCAGCGGCTGCCTTGATGATCACCGGAAAGCCGATGCGATCGACCACGGCACGTGCTTCGTCAAAGGTTGCAACGGCACCGTCACTACCCGGCGAGACGGGGACGTTCGAACGCACTGCCAGGTCACGGGCTGCGGTCTTATCGCCTAGCATGGCAATTGCCTCAGGCGTGGGACCGATGAAGGTAATTCCTGCCGCGGCAACGGCACGAGCAAACTCGGCGTTCTCGCTGAGGAATCCATAACCGGGATGGATAGCATCGGCACCGGAGCTACTGGCGGCGTTCAGCACTTTTTCGATGACCAGGTAGGACTCCCGTGGCGTGAACCCACCGATGGCCACCGCGTGGTCTGCGAACTCGACGTGTGGTGAACGGATGTCGGCATCAGAATAAATGGCCACTGTCTCAATGCCGAGACGGCGGCATGTCTGCATCACCCGCAGGGCGATCTCGCCACGATTAGCGATCAGAACGCGTGTAAACATGCGGCAAAGATACGGCTTCGACTGACCATGATAGGGTCCCTAGCGGAATTCTATGACAGTGATCCCGTCGCCCCCTTCATGGATAGTTCCTAGGCGGTGGGACGCGATGTGGGGATGCTCATGGATGTATTCGTGTACCGCCTTGCGCATTGCTCCAGTACCCTTGCCATGGATGACCGTAGCATGGGACATCGTTCCAAGAATGGCCTTATTGATGAAGTTCTCGAGTGCCCGCAACCCCTCATCGATGCGCATACCGCGCAGGTCCAGATTGGTCGAGGCATCCAACTTGAGAAAGTCCACCGGGGTGCTTTGTGAACGATCTCGGCGTGCTTCGGGAGCACTTTTTCCATCGACCGGCGAGACGCTAGTAAGGGGCACATTGAATCGGATGCCGTTGGCTTCAAGGGTCAGAGTTGTCCCTCTGGCATCAATGGCAATGACCGTACCTCTGGTGGAAGTGCCGGTGATGACGACCTCGCTGCCAACGCGGACAATGGTTCTGCTCGTTACGTCTTCTTCAGCTGAAGTATCATGGGCAAGGATCTGAGTGCGAGCCTCTTCGAAATCTGCCTTGACGTCAGATACCTTTCGCTGCTGCTCACGGATCTCACGGATGGTATTCTCCACGAGTGCATTTGCCTTGCGGAGGATCTCCTCAGCCTCCTGACGAGCCTCGGTCACGGCCGTACTTCGCTTTTTTCGCACTTCGGCCAGACGCTCCTCAGCCTCCTGTCGCATTCGCCGTGCCGCTTCATAGTCGCTTGCGGCGGCATTTCGTGTGCGCTCGGCCTCAGTGCGGAACTGCTGAATAGCGTTGATACTTGCTTCGAGTTCTGAATGTCGGTCGCCAAGGTAGCCGCGGGCCCGATCAATCACCACATCTGGCAATCCGACTGAGGAGGCTAAAACGAATGCGTAGGAGTTACCCGGCACGCCGTAGAGAAACGTAAACGTTGGTTGGAGCTTAGCATCATCAAACTCGAGCGAGGCGTTGGTGATCGATGGTCGCGTCAAGGCATACTGCTTGAGCGACGATTGGTGTGTGGTGACAACGAAGCACGCACGGCGCTCAAGCAGAGAGTCGAGAATGCCAGCTGCCAGTGCGCCCCCTTCAGCGGGATCCGTACCGGCGCAGATCTCATCGATAAGCACGATGGCATCCTGGTCACAATGGCTCAGCACATCGCGCAGTCGAATGATCTGTGATGAAAACGTCGAGAGGTTTGATTCGATGCTTTGATGATCGCCGATGGCCGTCATGACACGCCGAGGACGCATTGAGCACATTCCGAGGGGAAAGATCCCTGACATGGTCATGACCAGTGAAAGGCCAATGGTCTTCATAGCCACGGTCTTGCCCCCGGCATTCGGGCCGGAGATCAAAACACCGCGCGAGGTATCATCAAAACGGACACTGAGCGGGATCACTGCATTCGGAGTACCTCGCATTTGGATCGCCAGCAGCGGATGGCGCACATTGATCATTTCAATCTGGTCGTCATCGACCACTACTGGTTTGATCCCTCCGTATTCGGCCGCGAAGCCGGCACGAGCCATGGTCGTATCGACATGGGTCAAAACGTCCACAGCGGTTAGAATATGTTCAGCAACCGAGCCAACTTCCGCTGAGAGCGTTGTCAGGATCTTGATGATCTCCCGCTGTTCTCGCCCCCTGAGGATGGCCAGCTCGTTGTTCATGTCGTACGTCTCAGCAGGCTCCATGAATACCGTCTGACCAGACTGCGAGACGCCATGGATGATGCCTTCGACCACGCGCTTGCTCTCAACGCGAAGGGGAAGAACAAAACGGCCTTCTCGTTGACTGATGAATTCGTCCTGGAGAACATCCTCTTCACCGAACTTCTTCAGGATGCGCTGCAGTCGAAGCCTCAAACGTGCACTCAGTTCATGAATGTCACGCCGTATCGCCAGGAGCTCACGGCTCGCTGTATCGCGCACCATGCCGGTGTCATCGATGGCGTCTGTGATGTGTTTTTCGAGAAAGCGGTCATCGACAAGGGGCTGACACAGCTCATGCAGATTCGGACACGCACTCTGGCGGTCTCGGAAAAAGACCTTCAGCCGACGTGATGTCTGCAGTGCTTCTAGCACGTTCAAAAGGTCTGGCGCGCTGATGAAGTTTCCCTCAATACGGCAGCGGGCAACCAGGTGACGGATGTCTTCAAACCGGTCAAGTGGAACGGTCTCTGCAGAGAGCACAAGACGTAGGCACTCATCAACTCGCTCGAGCTCATGACGTAAGTCGTCTGAAGTGTAGATCGGCATCAACGCACGCACAGCATCGCTACCGGAAGACGTCATGCAGCGACGGGCAATTGTCTCCAGAACTCTGGCATAGTCGAGTTCACCAAGAGCTCGGTCAAGCAGATCCTGCTCGGACGTCAACACTGGCTTAGCTGCCACTGAGGAGCGCCTTGGCGACCTGCTGAATCATGCCTCCATCGGCCTTACCCTTGAGGGCCTTGGTTGCTGCACCCATGAGTTTGCCAAAGTCTCCTGGCTGGGTAGCACCGATCTGCGAGGCGATCTCTGCAACTGCCGCTTGGATCTCCTCTTGGGAGAGCTGAGCTGGCAAAAACTCCATGATGATCTTCAGCTCGGCACGCTCCTGCTCGGCGGCATCGCTGCGTCCCACCGCATCATACTGCTCGATGGCATCCTTGCGCTTTTTGGCAGCTGAGTTCAGGATCTTGAACTCGTCATCAGGCGTCATATCACGTCCAGTGCCACTCTTTTCAAACTCAAGGATACCCGCACGCAGCGACCGCAGTGTCTCAAGGCGCAGCTTGTCGCCCGACTTCATGGCCTGCTTGAGCTGTTCGGAGATAGTTTCTGTAAGGGTCATTGGATTGGCCAGTTGCTGTTGAAGGAACGTCAAAATACGGTTAGAAGTGCATTGACCCAATCCAGCCGTGATGACGCCGGATGGCTATCTTTGCACCATGATTAAAGCCGTGGTGTTCGACCTAGACAATACACTCGTGGACTTCATGGGCATGAAGCGCCAGGCCGTGGATGCGGCCATCGCTGCCATGATGGACGCGGGCCTGAACCTGACACACGATCAGGTGAAATCACACATCGACAAGATCTATCAGGAACTTGGAATTGAGTATCAGCAGGTCTTTGACCGGTTGCTAACCGATGTCCTTGGATATGTTGATCCGCGTATCATCTCGGCAGGGATCATCGCGTATCGTCGGGCCCGAGAGGCTGCGCTTAAGCCCTATCCGCACGTTACGGCCACGCTGATGCAGCTCAATCGTCGTGGCATCAAACTCGGCATCCTGAGCGATGCTCCAACACGGGAAGCCTGGCTTCGGCTATGTTTCATCAATTACCATCATTTCTTTGATGTGGTGGTGACGTTTGACGATACAGGTGAGCGCAAGCCAAGCCCCCTGCCGTTTCAGACCGTTCTTCAGCGTCTGGACGTTGCCGCAGAGCATGCCATTATGGTTGGGGACTGGGCAGAGCGCGATATGCGCGGCGCCCGGAATGTGGGTATGCGCACGGCATTTGCCAAATACGGCGATTCATTTGGCAACCAGGACCTCAAGGATGTAGACTTTGTCCTCGAGGACATCAAGCAACTTCTCGATATCGTCGCATGATCCTTCCGGTCTACACCTACAACCATCCTGTTCTCAAGCAGCGCACTGCGTCGATCGAGGACATGTCGGATGATCTTCGGTCTCTGATCAGCGACATGTTTGAGACCATGTACAAGGCTAATGGCATTGGCCTGGCTGCTAATCAAGTAGGAAAGGGGCTTTCCCTGACAGTGATCGATATCGCCGATAGTGAAGAAGGAGAAGTGCCTGGTCAGCTCGTGTTGATCAACCCAGTGATCGAAGCCTATTCCGACGACCAGGAAGAATTCGAAGAGGGATGCCTTTCGCTGCCCGACTACCGTGATACGGTCGTTCGCCCAAGTGCCATCCAGGTCCGATTCCTCGATGCGGAAATGAAGCCCCGTCTGATGGAAGTCGACGGACTCATGGCCCGGGTCATGCAGCATGAAATCGACCACCTCAATGGCATCTACTTTTTTGAGCGCCTCTCTCCGATCCGCCGCACCCTCGGCAATGGTAAACTCAAGAAGATCTCCCGTGGCCAGTTCGATGCCGAATATCCGACCTTTGCCGGCCAGGAATAGGCCCGGTATTCCCTTCGAAGTATGCCTAAACCACACGTCCCCTCCTCAACCCCACACCCCACACCTGAAACCTGAATGAACAACTTCATCAACAACACCTGGCTACCATCTGAAACTGGACGTACCTTCGATAATCTTAATCCGGCTGATGCAACCGATGTGATCGGGGCGTTTCCTCTCTCATCGTCCGCCGATGTCAACGCGGCCGTGACGGCTGCAGCCAAAGCCTTTGAGACATGGCGTCTTGTGCCGGCTCCCAAACGTGGCGACATTCTGCGAAAAGCTGGTGACATATTCACCCGTCGGAAGGATGAGCTGGCTGATATCATGACGCGTGAGATGGGCAAGACGGTCACCGAAACCAAGGGTGACATTCAGGAAGCCATCGACACGGCCTACTATGCTGCCACCGAGACACGGCGGCTATTTGGCTACACGGCCCCGTCGGAAATGTCGAATAAAATGAACATGTCCTTCCGCATGCCGATCGGCGTGTGCGGTATCATCACTGCGTGGAACTTCCCCATCG
>CAYMTW010000001.1:64722-128997 GCA_964393485.1 uncultured Melioribacter sp.
CCTTCCGGCACTTGCTGCTGGCAACACCGTTGTCTTCAAGCCGAGTGATGATTCGCCCCATAGTGCTAACATCTTTGCAGAGATCCTGCTAGAAGCGGGTCTTCCGGCCGGTGTGTTCAATGTCATCCACGGTGATGGTGAGGCGGGCTCGGCCATTGTTGAGCATCCCGCTGTGCGCGTTGTGGGATTCACAGGATCGACGCAGACCGGCACAGCAATCGCCGCCCGCTGTGGTCAGCTGAACAAGAAAGTCTCTCTGGAAATGGGAGGCAAGAATGCGCAGATCGTCATGGAAGATGCCGATCTTGATCTTGCACTCGACGGTGTTCTCTGGGGTGCGTTCGGCACTACTGGTCAGCGCTGCACGGCAACAAGCCGTCTGATCCTGCATGAATCGATCCACGACCAGTTCGTACTACGGCTAATCGATGCTGCCTCGAAGATCGTCCTCGGTGACGGTCGAGTTGACGGAACTCAGGTCGGTCCGGTGATCAATCAGCGTCAGCTTGACAAGATCCTCTCCTATATCGCCATCGGCAAGGAGGAAGCAACGTGTGTTGCCGGCGGTGAGCGCGATTCAGACGGAGCAAAGGCACAGGGCTACTTCGTCAAGCCCACCATCTTTACCAATGTTAAGCCCCATCATAGGATCTTCCAGGAAGAGATTTTTGGTCCAGTGCTCAGTATTGCCAAGGCCCGGACTTTTGACGAGGCCATTGCCATGGCTAACAACTGTCAGTACGGGTTGTCCTCAAGTATCTACACCCGCGACGTCAACCGTGCTTTTGCAGCCATCAGGGATATCGAGGCCGGTATCACGTACATCAACGCTCCCACGATCGGCGCAGAGGCTCACATGCCGTTTGGCGGAATCAAGGGTACAGGCAATGGACATCGTGAAGGGGGCTGGACAGTGTTCGATATCTTCACGGAATGGAAGACCGTGTACGTCGATTACTCGGGTCACTTACAGCGTGCCCAGATCGACAACTACTGAGGATTGTCGCAGCCTAGTTGCGTTGAGTCGCGATGAGGGCTATGCCGGAGAGAACGAGAGCCATGCCAATCACCAGCGACAGTGATGGGCGGTCCGAACCGGCGATCAGTCCGACTCCGATCGTCAGCAGAAATGTTGTGGCCGTGTTTAGCGGTATGAACACCGATACCTTAGTCAGCGACAGCATGTGGGACATCACCAGAAAACCCAGAAAGAGCATCAGTGAGCCGGCCATTCCGCGGATACTCAACAGCGATAGTGCTGTACTGATGATGGTCTGATCTTTTCCCTGCAAAGCATCGTGCAGCATTCGTATACCGCCGACGCTGAGTGCAGATTGAACAAAGCTCAATACCACGATGCGAATCATGGTGTTTTACCCTGGGATAATCTTTGACGCTGCAGAGCCTCGAAGTACTGCCGGATGATGTTCTCGTAATCTGCGGTATAGCCCTGACGCAGCTGCTCGATCGCTGAACGAGACATCACCTGTTGTCGCTGCAGATCTATCTCGGCCGGTGAGCGCTTATCAACGTCCTTGCCGGAAGTTGACTCCCTGTTCTTTTCATAATCACGTTCGTTCATTGACCGTGAAGCGTCTAGGAGTCTCGACAGGATACGCTCCTGACGAAGTCGAGTATCTGCTGTGATGTTCCCTGTCTGCATATCAGACATCACCTCTTCCATATCCTTGGCAATGCGGTTCAGATCACCGAGTGGCTGCTTCTGTCCGTTTGCATTTTTCTTTTGTTCCTCGATCTCTTGCAGCGACTTCAGGGCGCGCCCTTGCTGTCCTGCCAGACGTCCCATTTCTGCACGCTGCTGCTGTGACATTTGGCCGCTCTGACCGATGCTGTTCATGCCATTATTGATCGACTGCTGCTGGTCAGCAAGCTGCTGCAGACGTTGAAAGGGGCTCATCCCGCGACCTTCACCCTGACCCGGCATCTGACCGTTTCCGCCTTGGCCCGCTCCTTCACCTTGCATCATTTGCGCCATGGCGCTGCCCATTTTGGATGCCGCCCCGTTCATAGCCTTCATCGCCGACGATTGCGACTGCATAGCCTGCATTCCATTGCGGTCAGCCATGGACTTCATCGCGTCCCGCATGGCCTGCAGCGCGTCTCCCATATCTTGGGCCATTTCCGGAGTGACGGCCGTGGACTTCTGTCCGAGCTGCATCATATTGTTGGCGATGTTCTGCATCGACTCCTGAAGGCGCTGCTGCTGCTGTGCAAGCTGCGACATTTGCATGGAGTTCGGGTCAAGCCCCTTCATCTGTTCACGGAGCGATTCCTGCTGCTTTGACAGTTGTGTGAGGTCATCCGTGCTCTTCTGCATTTGGCGCATTGCTTCACGTTGGCTGTTGCGGCGCATCTCGCGCTTCATGTTCTTCATCTGCTGCGCAAAGCGCTGTAGATTCTGAGAGGCCTGCTTCTGCTTTTCCGATGCCTGGTCGTTCTGACCTTGACGCATCTGTTCTTCGGCCCTTTCCATCTGGTTCTGAGTCTCGGGCGCATTCAAGTCATTCTGTGCCTGCTGCATCTTTTCCTGAGGCATTTCCTGGCCGATCTCCTTCATGAGCTGCTCGAGATCTTTGGATTCCTGTGCAAGGCGGTCGAGTTCCTCTTGAAGCTTCTTCTGTTCCTCCGCTAGTCGCTGATTCTCGGCTTTGTTACTAGGGTTCGATTGTTCGGTGCGCTGACGAAGTTCATCTTGCTTGCGCGCTAACTCTTCGGCCCGCTTTGCCAGTTCGTCTGTCTTCTGCTCGGCCTGCATGCGTTTGAGAAGTGACAGCTGACGGTCGAGGTTCTTCCGGAACTCTTCTTCGTTAAACTTAAAGTCCTTCATCATGCGCTGGAGCTCTTCGGGAGAGATCTCGTCCATGGCCTTGCGCATCTGTTCCTGCATGCGGGAAAGGTCCGGATTCTTTACCTCACGCATCAATTGCTGGAGCTCCTGGTACTTTTTAAGAGTCTCCTCACTGATTGCCTGATTATCACGAAGTTTCTCGGTCATTTCTTGCACTTTGTCTGCCATCTTCTCCATGCGCTGCTCAAGTTCCTGCTGACGCTTGATCAGGTCTTCGGCTTTCTTCTTATCGGCCCACGAAGCTTCCATTTGCTGTTTCGACTGCTGCTTCTGGAGTTCTCGCTGAAGCTGTTCAGCTTCTTTCTTGATGTTTTCAGCCTCCTTCGCAAGGTTCTTCATCTCCTTGCGAACGTCCCCCTGCTGGCGATCAGTCTCAGCAAAGACCTCGTCGAGCGAGGGCATCCGCACCGATATCGTGGCCGTCTTTGCCGTCTTTGGTCCACCAATAACATCGTTATCAGCCACTTCGAGGTAGAATTCGTACGTGTCCTCTGGCGTCATGTCCACGGTTGCCAGATCCCATGCATAGCGGATATCCTGTGACGTAGCTGGTCCCGACAGAGGAATCGCTATCGTCCTGAAGTTCTTTTCGGGCAGAGCGTAGCGAGAAGCAGTAAGTCGATAGTAGAGTTTGAGCCCCGAAAAGCCGAAGTCATCACTGACCGAAACCTCGATCGGCATGATAGCTGTCTGGCGCAGTTCGACGTTTTCTCGGGGCGTAACGAGCGAGATCAACGGATACGAATCCGTCAGCGATACGATGCTAGCCTTCAGCGGATCGACATTCGTAGTTCCATCGCGGTCTTCCAGCCAGATCGTGTACGACCCGGTCCGGCGAACCATAAAGCCCCCTAAAGCAGAATTCCCCGAGACGGTCATATCGACAACGGAAGTGTCTACTGCCGATGAATCGTTGCTGGCGGCTTTCATCACAATGTAGGCCCGGCGAAGGGGCTTGTTACTTTCAATGTTCAATCGAACCACCGAGCCGGCTATCGTCGTGACGTCGGCATGTGTGGCATCAAGTCTTGACGATGCCAGGCGCGTGTATGTTGGCGGTGTGACGCTGCCACTCAGTGCGCGGATAAGCGGACGATCGATCACTGATATTCGGGCGGTGTCGCTGCTGACGCGTGTATCCAGCCATGGACTCTCGGCAAAGAACTCTACTGATTGCGTGAGACCTGAGAAGAGGTAAGAATACACATTGCCTGAGTCACGGCGGATCGTATGCTGTGCAAACGTTTGCTGTCCGGCTTCCCGAACGTTAAATGTTACCGTTTCGGGCGGTACACCCTTTGCCGTCACGACAACCTTTGTTGCTGTCCCACGCATCAGCGTATCCTGAGCTGCCACGATCGTCAGCGTAAATGGAGCCGGCGGAAGATAGGAATTGGTGTGATCGACCAGACGATGCCATGCGCTGCCAAACGAATCCGGCAGGACCGTTAGAGCGGTGGTTACCGATAGACAGCTGAGGACCATCCAAAGGGCAGCCATACGGGCTGGACGACGGTCGATTACAACTGAGAAGTCGAGAGGTTCGGTCGCAGCGGCTACGCCCTCGAAAGCAGCTTCGGCAAGCTCGCCGCCCAAATCGGGTTGACGTGTAAGCTGCAGGGCATTACAGAGCGTATCGTTGACATCAGGATAGGCTCGGCCGACGCGCAGAGCCAGCTGCTCGTGGCTTTCCGTTGCAAGTAGGCCAACAAGACGTAAAACAGGAGGAACGATCAACATGCCAGCTGACAGTCCGGCTAGACCAATACCAGCCCACCAAACAATTGTGCGCATTGGTACGCCCATGTGCAGCCATGCTTCGAGGCCTCCGGCAAGCAGCATAGCAATGCATACGATCGTTGTCGTATGGCCAACACCTCTGAGCAGGTCATATCCTTGTTCGGCTCTGGTAACTGCGTTCAGGCGTTGAATGATAGTGGCACGACGTAGGGACATGTTCGTGTAGTGGTTATCTCGACAGTGCATAGACAATGATGTTCGTGCCCATTTTCAGGGCCGCTTGTCGGCGTTCAGGAGGGTCGTTATGCACCTCCGGATCTACCCAACCGTCGCTCGGATTTGTTTCATAGGTGTAGAACACGCAGACCTTCCCATCATGAAACAGAGCCAGACCCTCAGGGGGCTTATTGTCATGTTCATGGATCTTAGGAAGCCCCTTGGGGAAATCGTAGTGGCAATGGTAGATCGGGTGTGAGAAAGGCAGCTCTCGTAGGGGTTGATCAGGAAAAACCCTCTTGAGTTCGCGGCGAATGGACTCATCCATGCCGTAGTCATCATCGATATAGAGAAAGCCACCATTGGTTAGGTAGGCACGAAGGTTCCGCAATTCCGCCTCGGTGAGGCTAACCGTGCCATGCCCCGTCATGAAAAGCATCGGGTACAGAAACAAGTTGTCAGTTCCAAGATCGACGTATTCATAGACTGGATCGACCGTGATCGAAGTGTGAGCTCGTACGTATCGAAGTAGGTTGATCTCTGCACTGGGATCATTGTACCAGTCTCCCCCGCCCGAGTATTTGACACGGGCGATCTTGACGGCGGAACCCGATGAAGGAGTGTTCTGTGCAGCCGCGCGGGAATGAATTCCGACAACAGCGAGAAGTACTATGAGAATCGGCACACGACCACTTTCTTTTCGTCCTGAGTGAACATGGGAACACCGAAGATCTCCAATGGAATCACTTCAATGCGTAGGCCCTTGAATGTTGCTTTTGCCTCAGCGATCTCTTCATCGAGGTATCCACCCTTGAGAAAGGCGCAGACAGCGGTGGGCTTGACCAGCGGTCGAACCCATTCAAGAAGGACTGCCGTTCGAGCAACGGCACGGGAGATAACAACGTCAAACGAGCCAATATAGTGGGGCTCCCGCGCCAGATCCTCACATCGTGCAGCTTGGACGCTGATATCCTTGAGCATCGTGTGTTGGGCGAACATCGCTGCCATGGTGGCCTTTTTTTTGATGGAGTCCACCAGAAACATCTTCAGATCCGGGCGGGCAATCTTGATTGGGATCCCCGGCAAGCCCCCTCCGGTACCCACATCCAGCACACGTGCCTTTGGTCGGATGTTCACATACTTCAGGATCGTCAGAGAATGCAGAATATGACGGTCCCAGACGTTGACCTCATCCTTGCGGGAGATCATGTTGACCTTGGCATTCCAGTAGATCAACTCGTCATGATAGCGCTTCAGGGCATCGACCTGCTCCTTTTCCAGCAGGATATCGTTAGCCGAGCAGGTCGTCCAAAAGTCAAGGGGAGTCATTGACATGCATTCAACGCAGGGATGGTGGATATGAGGTCGTAGTTTCGCACAGTATGCATGTTCCCTTTTTCAGCGTGATCATCTGCACCTATCAGCGTGCAGCGTTGATTCCCCGGGCTCTGGACTCCCTTCTTCGTCAGGACGAGACCGACTGGGAGGCGATCATCGTCGATGACGGGTCAACAGATCCCACGAGCTGGGTGGTGCAAAAATACACCGATGCCGACGCGCGATTCCGGTATTTCCATCGCGAGCATGGCGGTGTTGCCAGATCCCGGAACTATGGAGTTTCTCAGGCAAAGGGGCTTTTTGTGACCTTCCTCGACAGTGATGATGAGTTTCTCGTTGATCACCTTTCGAGCCGGCAACAGATGCTCCTGGCTAATCCGGAAGTTATGCTGCTGCATGGCGGCGTGGAGATCATTGGTGATTCAATGGTCCGGGACCGTCGTGACCCGTCGCTTTGGATCCATCTCGATGAATGTGTCATCGGTGGCACGTTTGTCATCCGTCGTGATCTGTTCGATCGTGTTGGCACGTTCTCAGAGATCGACTATGGTGATGATGCAGAATTTTTTGAGCGCGCAGCTGCCTCTGGAGTGATTATCGCCCGGACGGACCACCCGACGTATCGTTACTATCGCAACACCCAAGATGCCCTGACGAGGACCTATGGCACGACGTGAATCAAAACAGGCTAAGTCCATTCGTCTCAATATGATCCTGGATCGACTTACCATCGCCTACCCAGATGCACGGGTTGGACTTGACTTCACATCACCTCTTGAGCTGCTGATCGCCACGATCCTATCCGCCCAGTGCACCGATGAGCGTGTGAACAAGGTCACCCCGCCACTCTTTGCCCAGTTCAAGAACGTCAGAGATTATGCCGAGGCCTCTCTCGATGAACTAGAAGAGTATGTCCGGACTACCGGTTTCTATAAAAACAAGGCCAAGAATATCCGGGAATGCTGCCGTCAGCTCCTTGATCGATTCTCGGGTGAGGTTCCGCGGACACTTGAGGAACTCGTCACGCTGCCGGGTGTAGGACGCAAGACGGCGAACTGTGTTCTGAGTAACTGCTTTGACATACCTGGTTTGACGGTCGATACTCATGTTACACGGATCACCAATCTTCTTGGGTTTGTTGACACGCAGGATGCTGTGAAGATTGAGTTTGCCTTGATGGAGATCCTCAATCCGGTGCGATGGAATCAGTTTGACACATTGATCATCAACCATGGACGGCGAACATGTGTTGCCCGAAAACCACGATGTATCGACTGTACAATCATCGATCTTTGCCCATCCAAGAAAAAAACACCGTAGCGAAGTGTCACGAAATGCTCGCCAGATTGCTCAATGGCCGAAACCACCGGAGAACACTTCGACCATGATCCTTCGCCTGACGGGGTACCTGCCCCACTCCCTTTTGTGCGTTCTTACCATCACTCTGCTACTATGCCCAGCGGCTCGGGCGCAGCCCGTTGGTATCATCGCCGGTCTGAGCATTCCCACTCCGTCTGCAGATTTTCGACAGCTCGGGACCTATCCCTCCTGCTGTCCTCGCTTCACCGACGGCAGTGGGTCGGGGTTTCAGTTCGGCGGTTGGTACGAGCGGGATTTAACGGGACCCTTGAGTTTGTCGACACGGCTGATGCTCACGTACGAGTCCGTGAACTTTGCTTTTGATGAACGAAGTTTCGTGGCAGACCTTCGTGACACGCCGCGAGTGGTTCCGGCCGTGTTCCGTCATCAGCTCGCTTCAACTCAAGCACAGATTGTTCTTGAGCCTCTGTTGTCAGTGCGATTCGCCGGAAACGGCAGTCTGATGTTCGGACCACGTCTCGGGGCTGCGGTGACATCAACCTTTCAGCAGACTGAGTCGCTTATCGAACCCGCAGAGTTCGGCTCGTTTATCAATTCCGGACGTGTTTGGATTGATCATTCCGGGAACATTCCTTCGACACCAGCTCTTAGCCTAGCCCTCACCGGGGGCGTGCGATGGTCGCTCAGACTCACCACGTCCGGTAGTGCCGTGATGCTCCCGGAGCTTTCGTTCTCCTACGCATTGACACCTGTTTCTCAGGGAGCTGATTGGTACGCACATGCCATTCGACTCTCGGTTGCGCTTGGGTGGAGGCCCGGCCTCGGACAACCAGTACCGGAAAAGGTTCCAGCATCGACATTACCGCCACCAGTCTTGACACGTCGCGCTCCCGATCGGCCGGAACCACCGAAGATCACGCTTCGAGTTCTGGGTGTCAATGATGACGGAACCACCACCCCAGACCCGGTGATCAGCCGACGAGAGGTCTTTATCCGCACCCTGCATCCGATACTCGGAAACATCTACTTTGACGAAGGTTCGTGGCAAATCCCTGACCGCTATGAGCGTGGAATTGCCCGTGCTCAGCGCGATACGCTCTCACTAAGCCCTCTCGAAGCACTGCACGGTGAGTTGGCCATCATTGCCGCTCGCATCAAGAATCGTCCGCAGGCCCGCCTTCGTATTGGCGGCATGACCTCCAATACCCCCCGAGATCAGGGGGCTTCTCTTGCTCGACGCCGAGCCGAGACGGTGCGTGATAAGCTCGTCGAACTAGGTGTCGAGCCTCAGCGCATCGATCTGATCCCAGGTTCTGGCTTGTTCCCCGCCACACGGGCCTCTGACAGCCTGCAGAAGCCCCTTGCCATCGAAGAGAACCAACGTGTGGAGGTTTCCTGTTCCGATTTCGTGGTCATGGCGCCGATTACGCTGGGAATGACAGATGTTACGGTGCAACCTCGACGAATTCGGATACTAGACACCGTTGCCTCGAGTGCACTCACAGAAGTAAACGGTCATGTGCGCGTCGATGATCAACGGATGCCGGTCGAACGAATGAGGAGTGCTCGGAGCGGTTCGGAAGATGTTGATGTTTCGTCACTGGTTGCCTCCTCGCGATCATCCAGCCTTGAGGTTCAGATCCAAGCGAAGGATACTGCCGGACAGTCCAGCATGCAGAAGATCGCTGTCCCGATCAGACAGCAATCTGTGGAAAAGTGGCGTGCCGAGCGCACTGGCGACCTGTTGATTGAACGATACGGGCTTGTCCTGTTTGAGTTTAATAATGCAGGCCTCGGGGACCTGCACCGCAAGATCATCGATATCATCCGCTCGCGTATTACCCCACAGACTACCATTTCGATCCTAGGAATGACCGACGTTTTGGGGTCAGACGACTACAACAGAGACCTCTCGCTGCGTCGCGCAAAGGAGGTTGCCAAAGTCCTTGGTGTCGCATCGGTGACGGTTGACGGAAAAGGCGCGTCTGCACCGCAGTTTTCGAATGATTTACCAGAAGGACGAGCTTCAAACCGGACCGTAGTTATCGAGTTGAAAACAAAGGTTCCCTGAGGAAACGTTTTGGTCTTTTGGTTGTCTATCTTGTCCGTTCACATCTTGGCCGACAAGACCTACTTCTGCGCCGGCGTTCAAATCATCGAGGAATTCGAATGAAGCACCTAGTCAGTATTGCCGTTATTGCATGTTTGGTTGCTAACGCGATAGACAACTTCGCACAAGCTGACGCTACAAGGTACGTTCCGGTGCGGATCCGCCCACTAGATGCACAAACTATAGAGTGTCGTTTTGCGGTCTTTCAGTCAGATCCGGCTATACCCATCATGATAGCTGACATCGATCGGGGACAGATAGCGGAAAACGGAGCATTCGTTGAAGCGAGTACCGTCACGTTCAAGCGTGACACGGCCCGAACGGCTCGCAATCTGTCGTTGTTAGTGGCATTGGACCTCTCGAAATCAAATGATGTAAAGCTGTCATCCAACGTTACCCCGCTGGAGATTGCCAAGAAAGCAGCGATGGCCGCTTCGGGCTTTATGGACATGACCTATGATGAGGTTGGATTGGTAGGTGTGGATGCCTTGGCCGAGCTATCCTGCGGTCTAACAACCGACAAATCATCATTTAACAGTGCCGTCGCTGGTGTTTCGACAACGGGAGGGTTCAATCTCCGACGTGGACTGTTTGATGTTCCCGGTGGTGCTCTCGTTCAACTACAAAATGCCCGCAATGCCAGAGCTCTGATAATCTATACAGATGGATCTTCGACCTTTAATACAAAGTCGGCAATCGAGATTGCTCGTACATACGGAATTCGAGTATACGTGATTGGTATCGGTACGAGAGTCAATTCCGACTTGAATGCTCTGGCCGACTCATCTGGTGGTGGAAGTGTTGACATGGTAACCACGGTCAACGAGGCTATTAGCTATTCGGTTGCCTATCTCACGGACGCAAAGTATCGGCAGCTCCATACCATAACATGGAAGACAAAGATCCCGTGCGATACCACACGCACACTTAGATTGGGTAGCCTAGGGGCGCGTGAGACACCGTTCACATACCCAGCATCATTTGTCCGTACCCTCATGGTATCAGATAAGGGTGTCGATTTTGGGATCGTGCCGCAGGGACAGGCTGTCACAGAAACGGTTACGCTCACGGCTGTCAATGGACCCGTTACGATCAGTTCCTTCGATCTTGTGCAGTCCGGCGGATTTGAGCTCGTCAACCCCCCAGTGGTGCCACGAACGGTCAATCCTGATCAGAGCGCAACATTTACGTTCAAGTATACTTCGGCAACAACTGATGCCGTCTATGCGCGGTTAAACATCGTTACTGATGCATGTGATGTGCAGCCCTTGGTGCTGAGAGCTGGTTCGGTCTATTCCGGTGAGAAACTTCAACTGGTGTCTCCCACTGCAAACGATCAATTCATTGCCGGGAAAGACACGCTGATCCGTTGGACCAATGCCCTACCGGATGAGTTTGTCCGACTTGAAGTGAGTTACGACAATGGCGTAACGTGGTACAGCATTACGGAGAGTGCTACCGGTCTGGCCTATAAATGGAATCCAGGTCCTCTAACTGGAGAACGGTGCCAGATGCGCGTATCATCAACCGTCATTGACCAGCGCAGTGTAATCGAGCTCAAGGGACAGACGCAGCCCCTTTACAGCTGCATCTTCACTGAGGATGACAAGTTGGTCCTTACCGGTGGTGACGATGGGTCCGTGCGGGCGTGGGATGCGCGCACAGGGCAGCAGACACGTATCGTCGGAATTCACGGTAATTGGGTGTGGTCACTGGCGCAGCAGCCCGGGTCCTCGATCGTGGCCTCAGCAAGCCACGACGGCACTGTTCGCGTCTGGGATTTCGGCTCAAGCAAACGTGTTGCAACCATCAATGTTGATTCCAGGGCATGGTCCGTAGCATTTAGTGCCGATGGAAAATCACTTGTCATTGGTACCGATAAGTCCATCCTCCGTGTAGCGACCGATTCGTGGTCAGTTGACAAGATCACTCCCGCGCTTGATGGTCCGGTGTATGATATCCATTCGATGACGGGCGGCCGCATCATCTCTGCTGAAGGCCGTCGAGTCGTCGCTCGTGATCTAGGAAGTCTAGATACACTGAAGTCTTTTTCAGACCCTCAACAGAAAGGGGCCGTGTACGCCGTCAGCTCACCTGCAAACGGCGACGTCATCGTGACGGGAGGCGCTGATTTTGTGCTGAGGAAGTACTCATTCAGTGACGCAAAACTCGTTGGGAAGACAACGCCAGGCGTTGGAAGCATCCTGGCACTGTCCTACTCACCTGACGACACCAAGATCCTTACTGCTGGGGGTGATGCTACCGCCAAACTTTACTCAGCCGACAACCTTTCTCCGCTGGCCGCATTAGCTGGCCACTCAGGCATCGTGTACTCAGCGATGTATTCACATGACGGAAAGAATGTAGCTACTGCTTCCACCGACTATACGGGCCGCATCTGGCCCCTTGATAGACTCGGTATTATCAGCGACATATCTGATGGTGTTTTCAGCATCAGTGGCGGAACTGTTGAATCATCCGATGTCTCAATGGGTGATGTAGTACTTGGCGAGGGGGCTGATAAGCTCGCCACCGTGATTCGCAATACAGGGACTGCACCATTAGTGATCCGGTCGCTACGTGTGACATCCGAAGGAGATCCAACAGACTTCGATCTCACGACACCACCACTTCCTATGACACTCGCTGCCGGTGAAGCGTTCCAAGTGGATGTGTCATTTACACCTTCTGAGCAGGGATTGCGCACCACTACGGCAGAGATTCAGACGGGTCGAGGTCCCTCGACGATCACCATCACCGGCAATGGCTCATTGCCAGCTCTCAGAGCTCCTGAAACACTCAACTTCGGACGTCAGATTGCCAACGCAGCGGTCGTTGATAGCGTGATCACACTTACGGCCAACGGTGACCCATCGACAACCTACACGATCGCGCTAACGCAGATTCTCGAGTATCAGCGCTCTGTGTTCAGCATCGTCTCCGGAGGAGGACCATTCACAATGAAGGGTGGAGAAACGCGACGCATCACCGTTCGATTTGATCCTAAGTCGTTTGGTCGATTTGCTGCCCTCCTAAACATCCGAATTGATTCGCGCCCATCTCAGGTGGTCCGCCTTTACGGTGAAGCTACTGGTGAAGGGCGTCTATCAGCAACATCATCGGTACTATATCCATCCTCGCCCTGCACGTCATTACCGAGTCAACGAAGCATACTCCTTCGTAACTCCGGGAACTCAGAGACGATCCTTTACTCGATCGGTCTCGAGGGTTCTAACACTGATGAGTTCGAGATCCTCTCGCCCCCTACCTTCCCGTATACCATGGCAGCAAAGGACAGTCTTTCTCTAACTATACGATTCGATCCAAAGCGTGTTGGCGTTAAGGACGTTCGTGTTGTTACCTCTTCAAATGCTTCGAATGCCATCAACGGTCGTACCGTTGTCAGTCTCATCGCTCGCCGAGATTCCGTCGGTTTCGAACTTTCTCGAACAACGGTAGACCTCGGGAATGTTGCTGAAGGAGAAACACAGAGTGATCGATTGCAGATCTTGAACACGGGTACCATTACACTCCAGTGGCCACGCGGTGGCATCGTGTTGGGTCCATTCCGTATTGACAGTATAACCCCAGATATCACGCCCGGACGCCGAAGTTCGGACATGCTCGTTACCTTCACGGGCGGTCAGGCCGGGAGAATGTATGAGACCACGTACACTTTTGTTGATACAATCTGTAATCGAAGTCAGACGGTAACACTTAAGGCCTACGTCAAGAGCATCATTGGTGGACGCGTTCGCATTGGCAAGGTTGATGCACGTAGCGGGGAGCTCGTCTCCGTTCCGGTGTACGTTTCGAATCTGACCAATATGGACCGCACTACCGCAAGGGAATTCGTCTTGTACTGCAGTGTCAATGGACGCATCCTTACCCCATCCGGCGCCACTCCGGTCGGCACTCTCAAATCGGATGGTACTCGGAGTTTTAGCATTCCGGTTCCATTGACATCAAAAGACTCTGTTGCAACGATGATGACTTTTCAGACAACATGGGGCAACGACACGTCATCATTCATCAGAATCGACAGTATTACTGTAGCCGATACACTGCAGTTTCGAACGTTCAACGGTGAGGTTCGTCTGGTGGACCTATGTCGTATCGGTGGACGTGCGCGTTTGATTTCTCTTCAGACCAATGGTGTCGGTGTTGCAATAAACCCAACGCCCGCTTCAAGTCAGGCATCGGTTACACTTGATCTTGTCGAACGAGGCCGCACCAGTGTGCGCCTGTATGATACGCAGGGACGCAGTCTCGCTCTGCTTTTTGACGAAGTCACGCCGGCTGGTCGTTGGACTGTACCAGTAGAACTATCCTCACTGCACAATGGGACCTACTTTGTGGTCATGACAACTCCATCGGAAACATTCACTCAGCGCCTTGAGGTGATCCGATGAAATGCTTCCCCTTTTTGGCTCTGACTCTCGTCTTCATCGGATTCAGTGGCATTCAATCTTCTTCACAGGCACCAGATGAGCGTCGGGCTCGTGTCGGTGCCGTTCTGCAAGGGAGTCTGGACTTTCATTCAGCATCCTTTACGCGTTTGCCTGAGATCGACAACTGCTGTCCGGGCTTTACTGGCGGATCTGGCATGGGGTGGTCGGTTGGACTTTCCTACAACACTCCACTGGCGTCTCCGTGGTCACTCGATGTCCGTGCGGGTTATCAGCATGGTAACGTTGATATGGTGACCCGAGAATCGAAACTCATCGCACAGACCGACGGAACGGCTCAAACCGCCACTATACGCCACGATATGTCGCTGGGCGTTTCTCGGATGACCATTGAGCCCCTTGCCGTCTATGCACTTAGCCCTCGCATGGGACTTCGCATGGGGCTCTGGGGTGCCTATCAGCTCAACGGCACATATGGCCAGGGAGAAGCTCTGGAAACCCCATCCAACGCGGTGTTTGATAATGGACAAAAGCTTCGCAATCAGTCCGAGGGAAAGCTCACATCTCTGGCAAGCATAAACCTTGGTCTGACCGTCGGCCTTGGTACAGAGCTACCGTTGAACTCGGATGGTACTCTGATTATGTCACCTGAGCTGTTGTTTACCTTCGCACCGACCAACATCCTGCAGAATACATCGTGGTCGATGGCCATGATTCGTGCGGGAGTTGTCGTGTCTTTCTCTCCGGAGGAGGAAAAGGATGAGATTTCAGATCTGGAACTATTCGAGGTAGCCCGCACGGTGACGCGCGCCCCATCGGATGTCGGAGAGCCGCTCGCCGTGCCGGTTGTTTCCTACACTGGACTTCTGGAGAGTGGCAGTGTGAGTGACCGTAAGACGATACGGGTAGAGGAGTTTGCCTCGAACCGCGTTCGTCCTCTGTTGCCCTATGTATTCTTTGACTCAAAGTCAAATACACTCTCACCGCGCTACCGTCAGCTCTCGTCAGAACAGGTTGAATCGTATTCCCTGGCGAATTTCTACAACCTCGACGCAATGGTCACGTATTACCAGCTCCTTAACGTCATTGGAAAACGCATGCAGGAGAATCTGGAGGCCAGCATCTCTATCACCGGCTGCACGGATTCCAAGGAAGCAGAGTCAACCGAGGATCTCGGTAAGCGCCGTGCAACAGTAGTTCGAAATTACCTGGTTGATACATGGAAGATAGCCTCATCACGGATCGCCGTTGACCAGCGTGCTGTGCCATTGGCCGCATCAAATGAGTCCGATGCCGATGGAGCAGCCGAGAACCGTCGTGTTGAGATCTCCAGCTCTGATCCTACGATCTTGGCCGCCGTGACTTCTAATGACACGATGCGGGTCTTTGATCCCCCTGCCGTGCGATTCAACCTTGCCGTGAACAATTCTACCGCGCTCAAGTCCTGGACGCTTTTTGTCTCGGAGGGAGATCGGATCATCAAAACATTCCATGGTTCCGGTGCGCCACCTCAGGAGGTTGATTGGCGCATTGCCGAGCAGGCTCGTTTCATTCCTCGTGGTACACGTAAACTTGAATACATGCTTGTCGTTCAGGATTCCAACGGTACCGTTATCCCAACGGAATCGGCAACAATCCCTGTCAGCGAGGTCACCATCGCAGAAAAGCGTTCAGGGGGCAGCACTGATAAGTCCATTGACCGGTTCTCTCTGATCCTGTTCGGTTTTGACAAGTCTGATGTTACACCAGAGCATCAGGGTACGCTCGGAAGTGTCAAGCGTGCCATTACCCCGACGTCCACAGTCACCATTACTGGGTACACTGATCGAAGCGGTGCAGAGGAGTACAACCGGCGTCTTAGTGAGCAGCGAGCTCGTGCCGTAGCTACGGCACTAGGCACGCAACGTGCAGCAGTAGTCGGTCAAGGTGAAATTCTGCCTCTCTATGACAACACAACTCCTGAAGGTCGATTCTACTCGAGGACGGTGGAAGTCATCGTTGAGACGCCAATGAAGTAATGAAGATCGTCATCTTCAACTGGCAGGACCGTACGCATCCCCAGGCGGGTGGTGCCGAAACGCACCTGCACGAGATTTTCGGACGTATGGTCAAGCGAGGCCACAGCGTAACTCTTGTTGCGTGTGACTATGACGGTGCACCATCGGAAGAAGTCATCGATGGTATCACCGTGATCCGTATCGGGAGCCGTGCCACGTACAATTTCGCGCTACCAATATGGTGGCAGAGACACGGCCGAGAATGTGGGTTTGATCTTGTTGTTGACGATATCAACAAGATCCCTGTCTTCAGCCCGCTCTTTGTCGATGTACCAGTTCTGGCCCTTATACATCACCTTTTCGGTTCTTCGATCTTTTCTGAAGCGGGAGCCGTTGCTGGTTCGTACGTCTGGTTGGCAGAGCGGCTGATCCCTCGAGTCTATCATGACACTCCCCTTGCCGTTGTTTCAGAGAGCACACGTCGTGAGTGCATCGAGGCAGGCCTTGCTGAGAGAAATCTCGACATTGTATACAACGGTGTCGATATCGAGCACTTTCCAATGAGAGTGTGCGAGAAGAACGAGAAGCCGACCGTAGCCTACTTTGGGCGATTGAAGAGATACAAGTCGGTAGATCATGTCGTACGTGCTATGAAGATCGTTGTGCAACAACTTCCTTCGGCACGACTCGAGATTCTTGGAAGGGGCGATGATGAGCCTCGTCTGCGAACATTAGTGGCTGAGACTGGGCTTGCCAACCATGTGACATTTCATGGTTTTGTGAACGATGAAGCTAAGGTTCGACTTTTATCCAAGGCACATGTGGTAGTGAATCCCTCGAAAAAGGAAGGTTGGGGAATCACAAATCTTGAGGCAAATGCATGCGGCACGCCGGTCATTTCTGCCGATTCCCCCGGACTACGAGATTCGGTCAATAATGGCGTATCGGGTCTTCTGTATCCCTATGGCGATATTGAGGTTCTTGCACAGAGGATCATGTCCGTCATTACAGATGCGAACCTGTCTTCAACACTCTGCAAGGGTTCTGTCGAGTGGGCTCGTCAGTTTTCATGGGATCGATCGTCTATCGAAATGGAAGCAGTATGTCGCCGCACAATCTCTCGTTGATACGGCTTTTATCGGCATTGCTGCTGGTTGGGTCTGTTGCGTCTGCCCAAAACATTAGAGATAGTCGAGGAAGTGATTTTTGGCTGGCGGTGCCACCCAATGAAAACTCGGCATCGACAGTTGCGGATCCCTCTTTCGTATCGCTGCTTGTTGCATCGGATACGATTCAGACAACCGTCATTGTGTTTGCACGGCGAAGAACTGGTGAGACCGATACCGTTGTCACGGTGGTGCCGCCATCGACGCTATGGGAGATCCGTCTTGCACAATACACTCGCTACCAGCTGCAGGGAGTTGAATCTCTCAATGGTCAAAGCCCTGATGGAGAGCGGCCCACACCTGCCAGCATACACGTCATGACGTCGCATGACGTTTCACTGTATGCCGTACTGCGTGCCCCTTTATCAAGCGATGCCTGGCTTGTTTTGCCGACTAATGCCCTATCGACGGACTACCTTGTCATGTCCTACCCATCGAGCTATGCGACAACAGGGCTCACCCCCACTCTGTATCCAAGTCAGTTTGTGGTGGTAGCTACCGAGGACTCCACGGTAGTGAATGTGATTCTCAGTGCTGACCGTTCCGACCGTGCTCTCGGAAGGAACAGGACTGTCACACTCGCCAAAGGCGAGTCGTACCTAGTACAGGCCAAAGTCGACAACACGAGGCGCGATGACTTAACAGGCTCTTCTGTGACGTCAAACAAACCTATCGTTGTGCTTGGTGGACATCGGCGTGCCCTTGTTCCCGTTACCCTTCCAAAGACATCCCGGGACTGTCTAGTCGAGCAGTTACCCGGTATTGAGACATGGGGCCGCCAGATCATTGTACCACCGCTGATTCCGCCGACAGACGCTGATGTCAGTGGGCCTAGTGATGTTCCCATCTGCCGCGTGCTAGCTGCTAACGACTCGACACTCATCACCGTGAACTCGCAGCCACCATATCTGCTCAATAAGGGGGCATTCTGGGACCTCCCCCTCGATCAAGCTCTGGTTTTCTCTGCAACGAAACCAATACTTGCCGCGATCATTGATCGATCAGCCAACGCTTCTCAATCCTCACGACTTACCGGCGACCCATCGATGCTGATCGTGCCGCCGGTAGAGCAGTATCTGCGCTCATACATCGTCGGTAGCGTTGGGCCCAACTCCAGTGGCCGACAGATCTACACGACGCATAACATCACCGTCATCGTTCCGACAGTTGCTGTTCCCTCTCTGACTCTTGACGGAGGTCCCAACTTTACGTCGGTGACGTCCGTTCTTGGTACAGCCTACTCCGTAGCCTCTGCTCGCGTCTCACCAGGAGCACATCGCGTCCGGTCTGATTCGGCCTTGGGCATCTTTGTCTATGGCTATGGTCCAGCGGAGTCATATGGCTACACGGGAGGTATGGCCTTTGAGCGCCTTTATGATCCTGTCATCCGGCTTAAAGCACTCAACGCTGCCGGGACTCCAGGAAAGCGGGATACAATAACCGTGATCATCGATAGTGTCGACCGTCGAAACACGGAAGCCCTTGCCGGAGTTAGAAGCCTACGTTTTCGTCTTCGATTTGATGCCACCTCATTCGTAATGAGACAAGCAGGTGAGCTTGACTCAACACGATCACAGTATATTCTGCACCTAAGCACGACTGTGTTGACCATCAAGCCTGGCGACACGCTCGCTCAGATCGTGGGGAACCATACGCTTGGTCTTGCTGATTCATCAGCTATCGAAGTAGATTCAGCCACGTGGTACTCCGGTGACCGACGACCTCTGTCTATCATCACGACGTACGTTCCGGGCGAACTCCTCACGCTTGGAGTTTGCGAAGCAGATAATCGACAGCGACTGTTTGATCCCCGCAAGCCCCTTCCAGCGATCATGCGTCCAGGGTATTATGACATCCGCGGAGCGTACGTCGGTGAGTCACTTGATGATATGGCTCCAGGCGTGTACTTCCGCCGATGATCATTGCATTGAATAAGCCCTGGGGCGTGCTGTCACAGTTCACACCAGAGCCGGGAAGTCGGTACTCGACACTTGACCAGTTTGGTCTGCCTGAACACGTGTATCCGATCGGACGCCTTGATGCCGACAGCGAGGGCCTTCTTCTGCTGAGTGATGAAAAGGCGCTAGTATCTCGCCTTCTTGAACCAGTTCACGCCCATCAACGTACATATTGGGTGCAAGTCGAGGGTATTCCCGCTGCAGAGTCATTGCATGTTCTGGAAACTGGTGTCGACCTCAAGGGAACCATGACTTCTCCCTGCAAAGTCCGGTTCCTTCAACCGGAACCACAGGTCTGGCAACGCACACCGCCAATTCGGAATCGTAAGTCAATACCGACATCGTGGTTGGAACTGACGCTCACGGAGGGTAGGAACCGACAAGTCCGCCGCATGACGGCCAAGGTAGGACACCCTACGTTGCGTCTGATCCGCGTCTCGAGCGGGGGCCTAGGACTTGATGTTCTTGAGCTAGGATCAGGAGCTTGGCGCATCCTGGGTGCTGACCAACGAGCTCTTCTTTTTCAAAGTCGTTAGCGCACGTCCGATCGAAAGTCCAAAGCCGGCAACCATGGCGATCACGCCAAACCAGACCAACGATATAAGGGGCTTATCACTGAACTCGACTGTGAACTCTTCACGCCCCACCGGCATCGGTTTTGCGGTGTCGTAGAACGCCAACGTGCCTGTTGACTTCGTCGGATCATCGTTGTTGCGTTGAATCTCAACGAGTCCAACTGCATACGTTGATCCAGGAAGCGTCTGCCAGACGGGATCGAACATCGGCCCTGAACTTCCGGTGGTGATCCTGGTGAGAAGGCGCAGATCACCGCGCTGCATCCCATACGGGTCAGTAACCTTGACGATGCCGGCCATTTGCATGCGACCATCTGCAGATGCCCCTTCCTCCATTGGCATTGTAAACCGCTCGAGCAAGAGTCGCATGGAGGAGTCTATCGGAGCCGTGATCGTGGTTCCGCGCATGACAACGGTCGAGTAGAAGACATCCTCCCGCCCGGTTGCCTTCGGTGAAACATAAAGGTCTGTGGTTAGACCCCATGCAATTCCCGGCTCCAGGAATGCCGACTGACGCTGATTGAAATCACTCCAATAGAGGACTGGAGCAACCACGCGACGTTTACCGTCACGCTCGATACGAACGTAATACCTGAACTTCTCACGATCCTTGAACTGGCGTTCAACCTGTTCCTTGCCGAGATACGTTAGAGTGTACGGCCCAACCTGCTTGGGGAGTCCATGCAGCAAAACGGCGTGGTAACTCGTTGAATACGAGGAGGTGCAGATAACACCAAACATGAGCATGGCAATGCCCATGTGTGAAACGTAGGCACCGATCATTGCCGGACCAGATCGTAGGAGACGAAGTGCCTCGCGCAGGTTCACGGCCAATGAGAACCATGCGGCAAACCCAAGGGCAAGTGGCCAGAGTGAACGGATGCCAAAGGCAAACAAGAGCGCCATCCCCCCAGCGGCTACGAGCACTGACGGTAACAAACCACGGCGCAGTCGATCAGCCGATGTTGAGCGCCAGAGAACGACCAAAGAAACGCCATTGACCAGAAGAACTGCAGGCACGAGCCATTGATGGATCTGGTTGTAGAAGTCAACGGCTACGGCAACTTTAGGAAGTCCAAGCACCTCCATGATCACGGGCCATGATGTCCCGACGGTAATGAAGATGGCACTGGCCATGGTCAGAGAGGCACCAATCGAGAGCATGAACTCGCGCGTCGTCGGTGCGAACTCTTCCTTACTCACATTCATGTCTCGCCGACGCAGAAGCACGAGTCCCGCACCTATCAGAACAAAGACCACCATAAACGCCAGCAGGATCCAGAAGGCGAACTTCCCAGGGTCAACAAACGAGTGTACCGACGTGTCACCAAGCACGCCACTTCGTGTCAGAAAGGTCGAGTACAACACCATCACAAAGCTGACCACGGCCAATATCATGTTAGTCTTGACAAGGCCTCTTGTACGCTTCTGAACAAGCATTGTGTGAACCAGTGCTACCACAACGAGCCACGGGATCAGCGATGAGTTCTCTACTGGGTCCCAACCCCAGAATCCTCCCCAACCAAGAGTTTCATACGCCCAAAAGCCCCCTAACATGATGCCGAAGCCAAGCACGGCAGTACCAAACAGGGTCCATGGAAGGGCAATTTCGATCCAGCGGTGGTACTCGCGTCGGACTAGTCCAGCCATGGCAAATGCAAAGCTTACGGACATCGAGGCAAAGCCTGTGAAAAGGATCGGAGGATGAATTGTGATCCAAGCGTTATGCAGCAGCGGATTCAATCCTCGACCGTTTTCGGGAATATCAGCTGACGTGATACCGCTGGCTGCGAAGGACTCGTAGTAGTAGGCAAAGGGATTCTTTGCCACAAGCAGGAGCGTTAGAAAGCTGAGAATCAGTCCATAGAAGAGCATCACGGCTGATTCATAGCCATGACGCAGAGCATAGGGCTGCAAGAAACTGCCGATTCCCGCAACTAGAAGTGTCCATAACAGGATGCTACCCTCCTGACCCGAATAAAAGCAGGCAACTAGAAGATGCAGTGGCAGTTCCTTGGAGGAGTAGTTCCAGACGTAGGTATATCCGAACTGATGTGTGACGATGAGATAGACCAAGCCAATCGCTGAGACAACGAGTCCGCCTGTCATGATTCGGAATAGCCACCGCCCTGTCGTTGCCAAAAGGTCCGAACCATTGCGCAGTGCCAGGGCGTAGAGTACCGTACAGGACACTGCCAGACCGAAGAGTAAATGGATGCCCAGTTGTCCGATCATGGAAACAGAACCTGCGTTGCGTGAAAGATCGGCGAATCCCCACCATGAACGTGCCCGACAAATCGGACCCGATTTCCTGATTGAAGGGGGCGTGATGGAGCTGAGCCAGTGTATTGAATACTGAATGGTCGTCCAGTAACATCAGTTGCTGCAATGGCCGACAAATCAGCAGCATCGACAACCACGACGTCCATCAGGACCTTGGAGGCAGGATCGGACTCACTCGTGTGCTGGGTCTTTTCGATCGCCTCAGAAAATGATACACTGGGTGGCTGACCGTATTGAATGGCCAGGTACACGATCACCGGGACACTCAAGAGCGTGCCGGCAATGATGATCTTGCGAATCACTGCTCTGCCTGTCCCTCATACTTGGAAGGACACTTCGTCAAAACAGCGGATGCTTTGAATACTCCGTCCTCCATGCGCCCCTTTGCCACGACACTCACGGCAATCTCGAAGTTGTTTGGCTTGGCTCCGCTCAGTATGACGGGAACGATCTTCCCCTGCTGATCCTTGAGCGAGAACGAAAAGAGATTTCGGTGCTGATCGTACTCCATACCTCGCTCCTTGACCCACGTGCCGACAATCTGTACGGTCTTGCCCAGCTGCTCGGCGCGATCGACATTGGTGTACTCAACTGAGCTTGACATCAGGGCGGACACCCCAAGTGCGGCAAACCCAACAATCACCAACGAGGCAATGACGAGCTTCCAAGGAAAGGTGCGGTTGGTAGATGATGTTGTATGCATGGCGTTGTTAACGATCGACGGACTTTTCAAGTTCACCGACGCGTGTGTCAATACGCTGCAGGTACAGCGCAATACCACCCCAGAGCACAAGGATCGTGACGAGCACGACATACATGGGATTCTGCGAGAGAAATTCGATCATGCTGACTCCAATGATTCAGCATGGTGGCGTTCTGCACGCGCTATGCGCACGCGTAGATTCACCAGCCACGCAAAGACCATGGTAAAGGAAAAGAGTGCGAGGCCGAAAACGGCATTCTTCGTAGGATTGATCGCATCAGACCGCGGACTTAACAGTGGTCCGATGTTGGAATCGTCAGCGCTTCCCGGATGCAGACCCGGTAGAAGTCGTGGTAAGACAAACATGAGAAATGGTACGGTTGCAAAGGCAACGATCGCATACACTGCCGCCAGACGCGCGCGTCGTTGTTCATCGTCGATGGATGAACGCAGCAGAAAGTAGGCAGCATAGATCAGTAGCAACAGAAGTATCGACGTCTGGCGGGGATCCCAGTTCCAGAATGTGCCCCAGTTGAATTTTGCCCACACCGCACCTGTGGTGGTAGCCAATATTGTGAACAGAGTGCCGACAGAGGCAGTTGCTGCGGACATCTCATCATGAGCGATCTGCCCCGTTCGAAGGTATCGTATAGCCGCGATCATCGCCAGGCAATAGGCAATAACAGCGCACCACGACATCGGGACATGGAAAAAGAGAATCCGAGCCCGCTCATCAAGCCCGACGATGTACGGCATGGTCAGAACAGGGTCCACCACCGAGATATCGAGTACCTCAAACGAACGATCGCTATCTAGGCGACGTAACCGAGCGATGACCGCCGTGGATGGGTCGATAGATCGCAAGGTCGCACGAACCGCATCCGATGCGGCGTACGAGACGTTTACTCGTGCATCGCGGGCATCATGGAGCTCGCTGGTCGAGGCATCGACACGAACAAGCGTAGGAACTGCCTTTGTGGAGTCAGCCCGGTGTTGAACGACGACATCTGTAATGCTTCCGGCTAGCGGCGGGAATATCCCAAGGATACACGTCACGGCCACAGATGCTATGATGAGCAACCGCCACCAGAGAGGCTTTGCCTCATCGATACGTCCCGGGCGGTACATCAGCACCAGAGCACTGATGACGCCAGCCAGCATGATCACGAATTTCATTGCGCGAAGTTACGGCGAAGCAAATCAGTTATGACAGGTTCATTCGGCGGTGAAACAAACACCGGTTGCTCGCAATTCGGGGATGCGGCTGCGTCCAATGATGGTATCTCGCACTCTGCCCTTGACTCGTACCCTGCTCCCCTTGGAAATGACAGGTATTCCCAGACCATTCTCATCGACGTAGCGGACCGTTAACTCACGCGATCTGTCGGAAACAATGAACCAGCATCCCTCGTCACGACACACATCGTGAATATGACCCTCGATCACAACAGTCTTTCCGAGCGAACGGCGCTCGAATGCCTCTGAGAGGGTCACTGTCGGGCCATCGACATCGCCACCGAAAGAGGTTTGATCAGCGCATCCAACGACCATACAGCACAAGGCACAGGCCACGATCAGGCATGGTAGTCGGGCAAAACGAGATGGCGACGGTTTGTACATGGATTTGGTACGAAAAAGCCCCCTGACATATGGCATCAGGGGGCTGTCGAGCCAATGACCGGACTTGAACCGGTGACCTGCTCATTACGAATGAGCTGCTCTACCAGCTGAGCTACATTGGCGTTAGCGGAGGGCGAAAATACGCCAATGGCCAATGACGACCAAACGCCGCAACCGAGTAGAGATCACCGATGAATGATGACGGGAACACTCAGCATACCGGACGAGGTTCGGGTGCGGAGCAGATAGATTCCATCAGGCAAATCTCTAACAGAAACAGACAAGACTTGCTCGCCAGAGGTCAGATTCTGGGACGAAGATGAGGACACCAGTCTTCCCTGCAGATCGACGAACTCCATGGTAATCTGGTCATCATAGCGGGAACGTACCAACACAGAAACAACATCACGTGCGGGTTGTGGCCCGATGATGCGGACCGACTGCCCATCCTGCTCGTCTTCATCCACAGATGTTCCGCCATTAATGCGCAACACTGCTGCCGCAGAACTCGTTGTACCGCATGCGCCAGTAATGTCGCAGGTGTAGGATCCCTCGTCAGCCTTGGTGGCGGCGGTAATAGTGAGTGTAGCAGATGTCGCACTGGCCAGTTTTGATCCATCTTTGTTCCACTGGTAGGTCAGCCCTGGACCTGTAGCTACGACGGACAGAGTCACCAGCTTGCCCTCATCGACTGACTGTCCCGATGGTTGAGTCGTGATGACCGGCTTGGCTGATATCGTAACAGTTGCTGGCTGTGATGTAACGGCAGGCGGACAGTCGCCGGTAATCACACAATCATAACGACCAGCCATGGCTGCCGTGGCATTGTCGGCTGAATACGTTGGGCTTGTTGCACCGGCAATGTTGACACCGTCTTTACGCCAATGGTACTTTGCAGCGACACTGGAAGCCGTGACTGACAGTGTGAGAGTAGCCCCTTCGCAGACCGTTGTTGCTGCTGGCTGCTTCGTTATCGTCGGAGCGATGTCGATCATAAATGGCGTAGTGAGTTCGCTCACGTGCCCGTTGACCGTTGAGATACGGATCCTGTAGGAACCAGCCACGGCGTTCGTAGGGATCTTCCACAGGTAGGAACGTCCGCCAATGCTCTTAACCACATCTGCCCATTTGCCAGATCCTTCCAGTGAGTACTCGATACGGAACTTGGTAGTATCAGATACCCCCGAGGCATCCCATGCAAGGGGCTTGCTTGCTCCAACACAATACACTTCCCCACCTTTGGGTGTGACAATCTCAAGGATCCCAGGAGAGAATTTTGTGAGGTATCCATCGGAACCACCTATGCGCTTGCTGTAGGCGGAGTCGTGCGTGCGGAGATTACCAGATGTCGTGTTAGCAGCAAGTAGTGCATCGCCTCGGAAGTCGAGCAGATAATCCACCACGGTATCCGCTTCAAGCCCCGTGAGCAAACTCGATTGCGAAACAGAAGCAAAGTTCATCATCGAAAAGAAACCATCTGTGACACCGAAGCGTTCCGTCATGGCACCTACACCTTCGATCGGGAAATCCATTGAGTTCGTGGCACCACCGATGAGGAACGCCGAGGTGCGTCCACTAGGACGCACGGAGCGAATGATGTCGTCGCCATTGCCGCCAAAGTACGTACCGTTAAGAACCTGGGTTCCGTTATTGGCCATCTGTATCACGAAACCGTCCTGTTTGCCTAGGGCTGTTGGGTATATAGAACCGGATGTGGGCAGATTTGTTGATGTCGTGTTGCCACCAACATAGATCTTGCCATCGTCATCAAGCCACATGGCCGTTGGCTCTTCTTCCTTGTTTCCACCGAGCAAAGTTGCAAACGTGATGCCATCGGTTTGTGAGAATGTAAGACCACTACTCATCTTCAGTACAAAAGCATCCGTCGTGCCTCCATTGAACGTACGATCGTATGGGGCGCGTCCGCTCCACGTGGCATGGGCAACAGGAATCGCCTCAAAGCCCGTGGAAGTCGTCGTTCCGGTAAGGACAACATAACCAAGGCCGTCAACCGCAACCTTGGTAAAGATCTCGTTGCCCCCTTGACCATAAAATCTCGAGCGTTGCATGCTGCCCGTGGGAGAGTAGATGGCCACAAAGCCATCGCTCTGCCCCATATTGAGGTTGCCGCTTGTAATAGTGACGGTTGTGGTCTTCGTGTCCCGACCTTCCTGGTACTGCCACGTGACATTAGCAGTGGCAGGCATGTTGTTCGGGAAATTCGCCGTTGACAATGTTCCACCTGCGAGGTAGATCACTCCATTGGCATCAACTGCAATGCTTCGAGGTGAGTCATCCCTGTTGCCGCCATGGTAGAAGCCTGAAAGCAATTTCGTAAGTGTTGAATCAAGCCGAGCGACATAGGCATCGTATCCTGACTTAAGAGTCTTGAACTGCGCAGCAGGCGTTGTCGGCATATCCGTAGAATTCGTCTCCACGGCAATGTAGATGTTGTTGTCTTTGTCACGCGTGAGAGCCCGGACCCTATCTGTTCCTGAACCTCCGATGAAGGTCATTGCTGATACCCGCTGGAACTTTGCGTCGCAGATCAGGATGAACGCATCATGATCTCCTTTGATGGTCTTGACGTATCCGCCTACGCCAGCCGGGAAATCCATCTGCGTGGTGGTGCCTGACACAACGAGAGACCCGTTGGGCATCATCTCCATGGCTGCAATGGCGTCGAACTGTGCTCCGCCAAGGTATGACCCATACACAAACGAGCCAGCGCGAGTCGCATCCATTGTGGACTGACCCACGTCGCCCCTTCTGAGAATCGCAACCGTAGAAGCAAGGTGCTCATCTCCCTTTCTCAGCGATCGCATAACGCGACCATCGTCTGAGACCGACAGGTTGAGTACTGCACCGCTTTCAAACTGAAAAGCAACAGCATCACTGCGTGATGCTGTTGCAATCAATGGCGTGTTAGAGCCATTACGGAAGAATGTCAAAGTCGAGGCGTCCGATGGCACCGGGGTTTCAATGACGGTTGCGCCGGCAAAGTACTCTTCGATAACGGTACCTGTGCGCCAGTCACCATCTGCAGTGTATTCATCAACGATCACACCGGTAGAGGTGATCCATACGTCAACGCCCTGCGTGTGGCTGTATGCAATCACGTTTTGCGGCCATTGGCCCGCATTTCGCACGAGACCTAACGGCTGCACATCGCCTTGAGCAGCATTGACATTACCACCCGAAAACAGCACCGCTGTGGTGATGGCCAGAACAACCAACTTTTGCATTAGGAACCCCAGATTTTTCACGCGCAAAATAACTCACGCACGCGGTTTGGAGTATACGCTAACCACCAAAAATGTCTCCTGTCCCTGCTAGTTGGATTCCACGAATACTGGATGTAGAACTACCTCGTCAGAAACTCCATCTGAACAGTAATGCTGGCAGTCTTCTTGCGGCTTGTCGTGTTGAATGCGCCGCCCCAGGTGTACTCTTCATCACTGTTGGGAGCAGTAATCTGGAACGTTCCCATGTTGGCTTGGTACAGTTTGCCAAGACCGCCACCAGAATTGACGGCAATGGCCTTGGCGCGTTCCATTCCGTCGGCTGATGCCTGCTTAAGCAGGTCGATCTTGAGATCCTTGAGCTTTGAGTAATAATACTTGGGTACCTCAGACTGAAGCGCAAGACCAGTGTTGAGCAGTTCGGAGATCTCTCGACTTACCATCTCGATGTGATCGACGTTCCGGCTCTCGATCTTGACGGTCTGTGTAAGGAGATATCCATCGAACTTCGAGACGAGATTGTCACCTACTGGGACTTCAGTGGTTGCCTTCTTGATCTCGACGGCTCCAATGACGACTTCTTTCGGATTTACGCCCTTTTGCGTCAAATAGTTTCGCACGGCATCGGCATCACTCTTGATCATCGAATACGCCTGATTCAACTCCATTGCCTTGCGCTCGAACGTTCCCTGCCAGACAATAACGTCACTCGTGAAATCAACCTGGGCAAGCCCCGTAACCGATATCTGCTCTCGCTTTGACATCGACGACATGATGGTGTAAGCAATAATCGAGGCGGCTGTGACAATCGACACAGCTAGCAGTGTTGTGGGCAACCATTCGCGTTTCACGGGGGCACTCCGTAACAGATTCTAAAAGGGTGGCTATTATTGATGGGATGAACAGCCTCAACATACAATTATTTGTCCACGACCTTACGGATGCGGCCGTAAAGCGACGTGTTGAGATGCTCACCCTCGCTGGTGCTGACGTCAGTGTCGCTGGTTTCGTGCGTGACCCTGATCGTCTACCGTCATTTCCTAAGATGGTGGTTTTGGGGACAACTCACAATGCACGGTTCATCCATCGAATTGGTGCGGTCGTAGTCCAGGCCTTCCGACTGTTGCGTGGACATGGCCTGCCACCGGCCGCCGGCGTGATTATTGCCCGTAATCTGGAAATGCTACTGCTGGCCCATATCGTTCGTTTACGCTCACCAGTGGATACTTCAGTCGTTTACGAATGTCTCGACATCCATCGCCTGATGCTTGGAAAGGGACTCCTATCTTCTCTGCTCCGACGTCTCGAACGCGCGCTGCTGGAGAGATCTGCTGGCCTTATCACGAGCTCTCCTGCCTACATCAACGAATATTTTCATCCGATCGCAAAGGTATCACCAGAGGTGATCCTCATAGAAAACCGGGTCTTTGGGTTGCCGGTTATCTCAAGCCCCATGTCGGAGTTGCAGGGTCCACCCTGGACCATCGTTTGGAACGGCGCTATCCGCTGCGCCAAGAGTCTCACCATCCTGCATCGCGCAGCAGCAATTGCCAATGGCCGCATCCGGGTCGTGATCAACGGTAAGGTTTCGTATGATCAGATTCCGGATTTCGATGCCATTGTTGAATCCTCTGCGTGGATCGAGTTTCGTGGTGCATACCGATACCCGGAAGATCTCGAATCCATCTACTTGGGAGTCCATTTTAACTGGACCATTGACATGTTCTGGGAGGGTCAGAACTCAACCTGGGCGCTTGCTAATCGCATTTATGAAGGGGGCCGGGCTGGCATTGTGCCTATCGCTCAGGCATCGGTTGAGACTGGTAGGTTTTACCAGAGGCTTGGAATTGGACTATTGTTTGACGATCTGTCTCCCGAAGCGATTGCAACCAGGCTGTCATCGCTTGAACAACCTGCCTATCATCAACTCCGCAATGACTGCCTCAGCATTGATCCGGAAACGTGGACTCTCACAACTGAAGGCGCTCAAAAGATCCTTAACTCGATCCGTTCAGTTGCAGAGAAAACCTGAAATGCTGTGTGGTCACGCAACACATGCTCGAATAGTCTCGACATATAATGAGACGTATTGGCTGACCTGATTGCGGCGATATTGCATGATGAATCGGGGGTGGTCAAGGTAGATCACATCTCTAACCCCAACGTGCTCCCGAACATTCCTCTCCATGAAGGTTCTAAGCTTACCCGACCCGAGCAATATTGTGGTATCCCTTCGCACACCGGCATCGAAGGTTCTTTTCATCCAAGTGATGATCTGTGGCGACATCATCATCTCGAGTTCGGCATCGTCATAGAAGTTGATGTTCACCCCATTGCGAATGAATCCAAGGGGAGAAAGTGCAGTCATAAAAACATCGCTATAGAATGCGCCCGGTCCACCGTAGGCTTCGATCACGCGTGAAATGAACTCAGCTGACATTTCCCGGCGCCCGGTAATGGATGTCGTGATCCCGAGATCATGCTCTACAGCCCAGGGGTCGGTAAATGCCAGCCCCGTGAGACCCGCGCCAAACCTTCCCGGGTTGATACCCCATACTCCGATTCGTGGTCTCCTGGACGCATAGTAGCGGGAGCACATTTCATGTACAACCCGACGTGCCTCGACGTTGCTGTAGGGATAAAGTATCTCGATTCCTTCTGGCAGTGTACCGTCGATGGATAGCGTTGTAAGAAACGTCTCGACGAACCGACCAAAGGATCTAGAAGCCATAGACGTCGCGGGCCTTGGCACCGACGTAATCGAGAAAGTCCTTTGCAGTCAGGGGGCGACCACAAACGCGCCGTGCGATCTCTTCCGGTGTCTCGGTCCGGCCGTGACGATGGATCTTCTCACGTAGCCACGCCAGGATCGGGGCAAAATCGCCCTGGGAGATACGCTGGCGCACGTCGGGAATGTCGGTCTGCATGGCATTCCACTCCATCGCCGCGTAGAGTTTACCCAATGTATAGGACGGGAAGTAACCGATCCCGCCGAATGACCAGTGAACATCTTGAAGGCATCCCTCGGCATCGTTTGGTGGCACCACCCCGAGTGACGATTGCATCTTGTCGTTCCAAACCGTTGGGATATCCCGCACACTGAGGGTCCCGGCAATCAACTCTCGTTCGATCTCAAAACGAAGAATGATATGCAGATTGTATGTCAGTTCGTCGCTTTCTACGCGGTTAAGCGACGGACGCATCACATTGATTGCTTGATAGAACGACCTGACCGTTTGGTCGGCCAGCTGCTCGGGGAACTGCTTCTGCAGGATTGGAAATGCCCACGTCCAGAATTCTTCAGAGCGGGCAATGACGTTTTCCCAGAACAGCGACTGTGATTCGTGAATACCCATGCTGGCTCCGCCCCCTGCCGAGGTGCGATTCAGATCATCGGCTATCCCCTGTTCGTACATGCCATGTCCAGCCTCATGAATAAGACCAAACAGACACGAGCGTAGATCGTTATTCCGGATGCGTGTTGTGAGTCGCACATCACGATTGCCGAAGTTGGTACAGAACGGATGCGCCGATAGATCGACGCGCCCTATTGACAGGTTAAACCCCAGCGATGTGATGATCGATGTCGCCAATTCCTTCTGTTGTGAACTGGAGTATGACCTATACAGCACGTCATCTGAGACTCGGCCCTGAACCTGACCGATCGCTCGGATCAATTCGACCGTTCCGGCACGAAGCTCATCAAACACCGGCGAAACATTCGCTACCGTGAGACCTGGTTCAAACTGGTCCAGCAGATTGTCATACGGATGAGCGGCCGGCCCCAGGAGATCTGCTTCACGGCGCTTTAGCTCAACGATGCGTTCGAGAAGGGGCTGGAAGATGGTGAAATCCGATGCGGCTCGGGCGCGTTTCCACGCATCCTGCGCCATCGACGCCGTACGGGCCATGTCTTCGACATGGTCACCCGGAAGCTTCTTGGCCATATCGTAGTCACGCAGGAACATCGCAGATACTCGGCGCTGACGGTCATCGTACCCGGACATCTCCAATCTCACGCGTTCGGCGACCTCCGTGGCACGCACGCCAGTCACGGTCTCATGCACCAGGCCCGAAAGTGTGGCAAGCTGATCGGCACGTCCGCCGACGGATCCGTCGGGCATGTATGTTTCCTGGTCCCAACCCAGAACGGATGCAGCCGCACTGAGGTCAGCAGCGGTGTTCATCACACGCTGCAATTCCGCATAAGCACTCATAGACTCTCCGTTACAACGAGATCAGATGATCATCAACGCATCGCCGTAAGCAAACAGGCGATAGTCCGACTTCATTGCGCGCTTGTATGCTTTGAACATCGCATCCTTACCTCCGGCAAAGGCCGTGGCTACGAGCAGGGACGGCGAGGCCGGCTGGTGGAAGTTGGTGATAAACCGGTTGGCAATCTTGAACTCATATGGCGGATGGATGAACTTATCTGTCCAACCTCGGTTTGGCTTGACAATGCCGCTGGTCAGGACACTGGATTCAAGGGCTCGAACAACGCTACAGCCCACGGCGTAAACGTTGCGCTTCGACTTAAGAGCCTTGTTGATAACGTCAGCTGAGTCCTTGGTGATCTCGAAATACTCGCTATACATACGGTGCTTGGTGAGGTCTTCAACTTCGATTGTTTCAAACACACCCTGACCAATGTTTAGCTGAACAGTAGCGATCTTGACGCCTTTCTTCTCTGCGGCTTTGAGCAACTTTTCTGAGAAATGCAGTCCGGCGGTTGGCGGTGCGATCGATCCCACCTTGCCGGGATTGGCGAAGACACACTGATAGTCCTTCTTATCGTCTTCGGTCGATTCCCGCTTGATGTACTCAGGGATCGTTTCGATCACTTCGTGGAGGTCTCCATCGTACGAAAAGCGTACTGTTCGCCCCCTCGATGTCGTGTTATCGATAATCTCACAGTAGAATCGGTTGTTGTCGAAGTAGATCTTGTTTCCGATCCGGACCTTCCGAGCTGGTTCGACCAGGACGTCCCAGATGCGCTCCTGTGCCTTCAGTTCGCGAAGAAGCATGACCTCAATCTTCGCGTTGGTCTTTTCCTTCTTACCAAATAGACGGGCCGGGAACACCTTGGTGTCGTTGAGAACGATCACATCCCCAGCGTTCATGTAAGAAATGATGTCTTTAAACGTTTTGTCCTGGATTTCGCCCGTTTCCCTGTTCATCACCATCATTTTGGCGCTTTCACGGGGCTTTACCGGATTTTTCGCGATAGAGTTCTTCGGAACGGAGAATTTGAACTCGGAGAGCTTCATTGAGGGGCAGTTTCACAGTGGGGAAAGGGAGCAAAGATACGGCGATTTTATGCCGAGTGCCACCTCTTTTCCGCTCTTTTCGCTTACCGATACCAGACGAGGTTGAGAAGATGCTCAACCTGGACGGCGACGACAACTATGACTAGCATTGTCAACGCCTTACGCTTATCATTCAAGACTTCTATAAATCCACTTTCAGTGCTTTGATGCCAAGCAAACACGCTGGCAGTCGCGCAGATCATCACCGGAACAAAGGGCAAATGGTACTTGGCCAGTGAAAACGCCAAGATATGTGGTACAATGATTGAGGCCAGGACTGCGATCTGAAAGGGGCGAGTGAGCCCCATCGAACCCCCTCCTTGAACGAGGTAGAATAGCCAGCCGAGCAGGATGACAAGAAAGAACCCACCCTCAACGAGCATAACACTCGCAAATACTCTGTCTGAATAGCCGAAAACCAGTTGCATTTCCCGTGCGGCCGTGTAATCACATCCAAAAAAGCCCCGTACCCTGTTTGACATGCGCCACAGTGTGCGTAGTGGATGATCGAGCATGTACGCCGTTGCCGAATCCAACATTCGCTGACGTTGCGTTGCGGTGGCAGGCTCGGCAGTCTCGGTCGTGAAAAACTGACGGACATATGACTGTGCGGCCGGATCAAGGTCGGCTATGGCTCGTTGGCCGAAGTGACCGGTCTTGTAATCTGGTGTATACGCATTGTTGGCCAGTAAGATGTTCCACTCCGAGTTCGTGGCCAGCGTGAGGCCGTGTCCACGGGAGGCATGAAAGAGTCCAACCGGTAGGCAAAGAGTGGCAACGGCAATTCCGATGAGAGCCGACGGAATGAGGATCTGACGCAAACTCCGTGCAGATCGGTCCGACGTGAACCACGTCATGCCCACGATGACAACTGGCAGCAAAAGTGTACCGGGACGCACCAGCATAGCCCCTCCGCAGGCCAAACCACAGATGATCCACCAGATGGTAGATCGACGTCGCTGAGCTCTTACGCTTGAAGCGATCGCTACACTAATGAGTGCTGCAGTCAGGGGAAGGGACGAGATCTGCGCCGTGGAAAGCAGAACGTGTGGATAGACCACACTGATCAGCGTAGCGAAGAAGACGGCCTTTGACGAGTCAAGGATGGTACGAGCAAAGAAGACAGTACTGAGGAGAAACACCACGCCGATAACAAACCCGGCCAGATGTTCAGTGACCACTGAAATACCTGCCACTGAGAACACGGGTAGCGTGAAGAACGCTGTTCCAGGTGGAAAATAGAAGTGATCAACGGTACCCGAAAGGATCGAGCGCGCCTGTTGGACGTAGGCCGGTCCGTCCCCCATCTGCGGCATGGAGCCCGCGAGGCCAAACGCTACGATGAGTCGCAGGACGATGCCAACGACAATCGTTAGTCTGATTCGATGGTCCCAGGACGCATTTTCAGCCGAATTATCATGAACGGGCACTGTCATCCTGCGAATATCGTTCATAGACCGTACGTTCGCAGTTTGTACCTCGACGAAATGCCAGATCATGCCGGAATTTGAGCTTGTAACGAAATACCTCCCAAGTGGAGACCAGCCTAAGGCAATCGACGAGCTTGTCGATGGACTGGAAACTGGTCGACGAGAGCAGACCCTGCTCGGGGTGACCGGATCTGGCAAAACGTTTACCATGTCAAATGTCATCACGCGTGTTCAGAAGCCAACGCTGGTGATCTCCCCCAACAAAACACTTGCCGCGCAGTTGTACGGTGAATTCAAGTCGTTCTTTCCGAACAACGCCGTCGAGTTCTTTATCTCGTACTACGACTATTACCAGCCGGAGGCCTACGTGCCATCGACGGATCTCTTTATCGAGAAGGACTTCTCGATAAACGATGAGATCGACCGGCTGCGCCTGCGGGCTACGACTTCTTTGGTAGAGGGACGGAGAGACGTCATTGTCGTCGCCTCGGTCTCCTGCATCTACGGAATCGGCGCAAAGGCCGATTTCAAGGACCAGCTGTTCTTGATCAAGACCGGCATGGAGCTTACACGGCAGCGCCTGCTGTACAGACTCAATGACATTCACTACACCCGCAATGATTTTGAATTCTCGCGCGGGACATTTCGTGTTCGAGGTGACGTGGTTGACATCATGCCTGCCGACGAAGATCAGAAAGCTATTCGAGTAGAGCTCTTCGATGACGTGGTAGAACGTGTTTCGTGGATCGACCGACGTGACGGCAAGGTCATTGAGCGTGTCGAGAGTATCCTGTTATACCCAGCTCGCCTGTTTGTGACCTCACAGGCACAGCTAGCCCGGGCAATGAACGACGTCAAAGATGAACTGGTCTCGCGGCTGAAGGAGCTCCGTGAGATCGACAAAGTCCTGGAGGCGCAGCGACTTGAGCAGCGAACACTGTATGACCTGGAAATGATGAAGGAGGTCGGCTACTGTTCGGGTATCGAGAACTATTCGATGCATCTTTCCGGGCGCAAACCTGGCGATCCTCCGAACTGTCTGATGGACTACTTCCCGGATGACTTTCTGTTGGTAATCGACGAGAGTCACGTGACCATACCACAGCTTAGGGCTATGTACAACGGTGACCGGCAGCGAAAAATGACACTTGTCGAGCACGGGTTTCGCCTTCCTAGTGCTCTCGAGAATCGCCCCTTGAGGTTTGAGGAGTTCGAATCGCATATCCACCAGGCGATCTACGTTTCGGCAACACCCGGAGATTATGAGTTTGAACGGTGTATGGGCGTTGTTACCGAACAGGTCATCAGACCCACGGGACTTCTGGATCCGCGCATCGAAGTCCGACCGGTCCGCAATCAGATCGATGATCTTGTCGCAGAGATACGTTCTCGCGTTAGCCGTCAGGAACGGGTGCTCGTAACCACGCTCACCAAGCGTATGGCCGAAGACCTGACGGACTATTTACAGAACCTATCGATCCGTGTCGCCTACATCCACAGCGATGTTGATTCCCTCGAGCGCGTGGAGATCATTAGAAATCTCCGGCTGGGCAACTTTGACGTCCTTGTCGGTGTGAACCTCCTGCGAGAGGGACTAGACCTACCGGAGGTCTCGCTGGTGGCGATTCTGGATGCAGATCGCGAGGGATTTCTCCGGAGCGAACGCTCCCTGATGCAAACTGCTGGACGCACCGCCCGCAACGCAGAGGGCCTCGTCATCTTCTACGCTGACAACATCACGCGATCCATGAAGGCCGTCATGGACGAGACCAATCGTCGGCGTGAACTCCAGCATGCCTATAACGTCGAGCATGGAATTGAGCCCAAGACCGTGTACAAGTCACTTGAGGAGATTCTGGAATCGACCAGCGTGGCAGACATTCAATCATCCCGGACACAGAAATCAGCTGAGAAATCACGTCAGCCAATGAAGGCGGCGGCGGAGCCCCTTCTCAGCTACTTGCCTGCTGAAGAGCGCCAGAATGCCATTGACCAGATGTTCATGGAAATGAAGGCGGCCGCTCGTGACTTAGACTTTGAACGGGCAGCTAATCTTCGTGATGAGATCCAACGCCTGCGTGAGCTTCAAGGGGGCTCGTAAAACACGCTATGGAGCGCTCCAGCGTCGTAACTTTGCCGAATCGCACATTACAGACCGCACGCTATGACCGAAACGTTCCCCACGGCCGATGTCCTGCGCCATTTGCTCCGTTTCAAATGGTTGATCATCGGCCTGGCTGCCGTGGCAACGATCGCCGGCTATCTCTACGCCTACTCACTTCCCCCTTACTACAAGTCGACGGTGAATTGTGTGCCCCCTTCGTCGGATGTCGGAGGAATGGGTGGTGCCCTCGGAGGCATATCATCCACACTCAAAGACATCGGTCTAGCCAAGCTTGGTGGTAAGTCCGGAGAAAGTTACGAGTTGATCGCTCTGCTGTTCTCCCGAACCATCCGTGATTCAATGATCTCCGAATTCAAATTGCGCGATGAGTATGGGCTTCATGGCAAGACAATGGACGATGTACGCGATGAGTTTGAGGATAACATCGAAGTCAACCTCCATGCAGAGGGCAACTATGAGATCAGCATGTGGAGCAAAGACCCGCAAAAGTCCGTGCAGATGTGCCGAAGTTTCATTGCGCACGTGAATGATATCTCGAATCGAATCTCGCGCACCGAGGCCACAAAGAACGCCGCATATCTCGAGACCCGTCTTGCGATGATGGATTCGACACTTGCACTTCTCACGGATTCACTCAGTGACTACTCCAGGAAGTATCGAGTATACTCGCCTCTCGACCAGGCATCTGCCTCAGCAAAGGCTCTTGCCGAAGTGAAGGGTGAGCTTTTGAAGCAAGAGACCTTGCTTGGTATTCTCGAGACCAATTACGGAAAAAGTGATCCGCAGGTGCGTAATGCGGCGGCAATCGTCGAGCGCCTTAAGACGCAGTATGAAGAAGCCCAAACCAAACCGGGATTTGCTGGAAACTTTGCTCTTAGTGATGCTGCCGGGATTGGAGCGTCATACTTGCGCATGTATGCCGAATTCGAAGCCTTTACAAAGCTCAAGGCATTCATGCTGCCGACACTCGAGCAGGCACGGCTGGACATGAACAAGACTGCTCCGGTACTTCTCGTCGTTGACGAGCCTGCTCTGGCTGAGGAAAAAGACAAACCGCGCCGACTAGTCATCGCTCTCGGAGCTGGTATTGGCATGTTTGTTACCATGATCATCGCCCTTTTGTTAGGACGAGCCTGGAAGATGACGATGTCCACCGTCGGAGAGGCTCGTGCCTGACGCGTCGCTTCTGCCCGTTATTGCTCTTCCGGCCGTTGCCAGCGCCCTCGGCTTCTTTGCGCTGCTCATATCACGTCCTCGCATCTGGCTGTCGCTATTCATGGCTACCGTACCGTTCTTTGCCACGGATACTGGGCAGGGACTGACGGCATCTGAGGCGATCACAGGTGGCATTCTCCTATCCAGCATCTCGCTGTGGTTTGTCTGGCATCTTGCTTCTGACAGGGGGCCTCTTCTTCGCTCATGGGCAGATTTTCTCCTGGTCAGCTTCATTATTGTTGCTGTTCTAAATCTGGCCGTTGCAATGGCTAATGATCTCGAGTTCTTCGGCTGGGCCGTTGATTGGTCGTACTTCATCCTCATGCTCTACTATTTCCCGCTACGGGAGGAATTCGGCAAGGATCTTCCGTCACTACGCAAGTTCCTGGGAATCATCGGGATGATCAGCCTGATCATGTCTGTTCAGAGTGCATTGAACTTTAGGAACCGTCTAGCAGAAAATCTTGTGTATGCCTACCAGATCGTGGCATCACGTTCGACTCTACTTGGCCCGTTTTTCCTTCTCGCCGTTTGTATTTCGGTAGTACTTGCCGTCTCAGCTGAAGAGCGTCGGACGAAGTTTCTGGCCTACGGTATCCTCATGGCAAACCTCGGTGCACTTGCTCTAACGTTCACTCGCACGATCTGGGTCTTTGCTGTGGCGTGCATCGGTCTGTCAATGCTGTTTCTGCGTCTTCGTAACAATGTTCGGATCATCCTGAGCATGACAATCATTGGCATCGTCGCCTTTGCCGCTGCCTATGTATACAATCCACGCATCACCAATGTCATTGTAGCGATGGTGAAGACGCGGTTTGCTTCATCGACACAGTTTTCTGGCGGCGACCATTCCTTTGAGACCCGCATCATCGAAGTCACAGATGTGATGCGCAAGGTAAAACAAGCCCCCTTGGGTGGACACGGTCTGCGAGCGACCTTCGTTACGTGGGCTCCGATCGATCAAGCGCATCATATCACCTCCTACGTCCATATCGGGTATGTCGGTCTGGTTCATAAAGTCGGGCTACCGACGGCTTTGCTGATGTTCGCCGTGATTGTCATCTTCGGATATCGAAGTGTGCGGGTTGCGTGGATGTCACGTGCTGAAGGAGTTGATATCGGACTTCGAGCTCTGGCCGTTGGAACCTTTGTCTACTACCCAGCTATGTTAGCCGTAATCTTTATGTCCGGCATGTTCGATCAGCGCCATGGTAATGCACTCTTTGCGTTCATGTTCGCCTCTATAGCAATGTGTGAAGGGCTACTAACTGCGTCAATACCGACAGACCCTCGGCAACACGCCGCGCAGGAGGCTGTGTGAGCTTCAAGCATCTCGACTCAGAATTCGGATCAGAGGAGCGGTTTCGGATCTTCCGGATCGCGGCAATGGTGATCTGTATCGTTTTTGCTGCACGCCTGGGCTGGCTTCAGATCATTCAGGGTAACCGCTATAAGTTGAAGGCCGAATCTCAGGCGATAAAACAGATCGCAACCGAACCGTTTCGGGGAATGATCTTCGATCGTAACGGACGGGCCATCGTTCAAAATGCTCCGGGCTTTTCGATCACAGTCACGCCCTATGAGTTTACACGACAAGCCAGTCAGCGCCTGTCGGCGATTCTTGGCGTAGAGGACAGTCTCCTTTGGCGTGAAGCCCAACGTGCGGCGCGATTCAACAAGTTCGCAGCGACGAAACTCAGCTATGGCCGTGATGTGTCGTTCGACATCGTGTCCAAGATCGAAGAGCTACGAGACTCCCTTCCTGGTGTGGACATGATCATCGATCCCAAGCGACTCTATGCCTTCGATGGCAATGCATCGCACTTGCTTGGCTTTACACGCGAAGTTGCCGAGTGGGAGCTCAAGGAGCTTGGTGACGCCTACGCGCCTGGAGACGTGACTGGCAAAGCTGGACTGGAAAAGTCCTACGAGGCGGCAATCCGTGGTCAGAAGGGACTGCAGTTTGTAGCGGTTAACAAAAACGGTCAAAAGGTAGAGAGCTTTAATGACGGAAAGAGCGATACACCTGGACTCGAAGGTGACGACCTCTACCTTGGGATTGATACGGATCTGCAGGAACTGGCAGAAAAGCTTCTTCAGGGGGCACGTGGCTCGGTGGTAGCGCTTGATCCGTCGAATGGTGAAATCCTTTGTTATGCCAGTAAACCGGACTTTGACCTACGCAAATTCACCGGAAAGACGGCCAGGTCTTACTACAACGAGCTCGCCAGTGACCCATCGATCCCGATGTTCAATCGGGCCTCGAACTCGATGTATCACCCTGGTTCAACCTGGAAGCCCCTTATGACCCTTATGGCCTTGCAGGAAGGTGTAATCACACCCAAGACAAAGCTCCCCTGTCAAGGCGGCTTCAGCTTCGGAAACAGGTTTGCTCTCTGTCATGGTGGTGTGCATGGCATGATTGACTGCTCATTTGCTCTGCAGGTTTCGTGCAACTCGTTCTACTACCAGCTTGGCCTGAAAATGGGAGCTGAGCGGTTCTACAAGTACGGATCGATGTTCGGATTCGGAGCTCGTACAAAGGTCGACATCCCCTCTGGCGAGGATGGCCGTGGGGTATTGCCATCACGTCCCTACATGGACCGCATTTACGGACCCAAGAACTGGACGTCCTACGCTTTTATGAACTGGGGCATTGGTCAGGGCGAGGTGAACGTTACTCCGCTTCAGCTTGTGGCGTACACAGCAGCTATTGCCAATGGTGGAACGTGGCATCAACCGCATGCCGTCAGAGCGATCTACAGCAAAACCCTTCATCGGCGCAATACGATTGCCTATGAATCGCGGCCGATTCCGATCAACAAGGAATACTTCGACATCGTCAAGCAGGCAATGCGATTGGTCGTCAGCAGCGGAACAGCTCGTGGGGCAGATCTTCCCGGGTTAGAGGTCTGCGGTAAAACCGGTACCGCTCAGACATCAGGGGGTAAACAAGATCAGTCATGGTTCATCTGTTTTGCCCCTAAGGATAATCCGAAGATCGCCATGGTCGTCACGGGCGAAGGCAAAGGCTTCGGCGCGCAATTTGCCGTTCCGATCGCGCAGAAACTCCTCGATTTGTATTTCAATTCCCGGTGGCCAGTAGATGTAGGCAGAGATTCAACCTGGCTCCGAAAACCAGGAATCACCCCACAATCACAGCCCGCTCAGGATTCTGCGCCGGACCATCAGGGGCCATTTGCCAATCATGAGCCTTCTCGCAGTCCTGCGAGAAAGTCGGAGACGGCCCAGATCGTTTCGACGTCAAACACGTCACGATGAACTCACCGTACCGGTTGATGATTGAGCTCGTGCGCAGTACCGCGCTAGCTATTGTGTTGATGACTGTGATCGTTGGCTGCCGCAATGACGATTCACGCACAGTCGTGCGATTCTGGCACTTCTGGTCCGAGCCCCGTCAGCGTGCCGTCGTTGATTCTCTTGTTACGGCATTTGAACGCGAGCACCCAGAGATCGACGTACGAGTGACTATTCTTTCGTGGGGTGACGGCAAGACGAAACTTCAGGTCGCCTTCAATGCCGGTACCCCACCAGATCTCGTTCACTTGGGAATGGATTGGTTCGCTGAGTTTGATCAAGCGACATCGTTCATTGAGTTGCCGGAAGAACTGGCTACCGACACGAAGCACTCCAGTCGCTGGCTGGTCAATGTACGAGCCTTCGTTACTTCCGACACATCATCTGTCACGACCGGCATTGGGGGACTGTGTGTATCCGACCCTCACAACGTTATCAAGCGGGTGCTTCCGCTGCTCTGGGAGCGAGGTAGTAGGCTGTACCAACGGCTGCCTATCTCATCGGATCTGAACGATACGCTCGCTCAGGCAATCTGGTCGGTCATCTCATCATCGCACGGAGTCGTACGGGACCGGTCTCGCCAACTTGATGATCTTCTGTTGCAGGGCCGGATACGTTCGGCATTGACCGGCGCATGGATCATTGATATGGCACGGGAACAGTCGAATGAGAATCTCCGCGTTCGACCAATGCGCTCGATTCTTAACGCCGACGTGCTGGCTGTTCCTGCGACATCATCTTCACAGACCCCTGCGGTCCTGCTGCTCCGCCAGTTGAGCTCCTACGAAGCATCACGCGAGTTCTGCCGCCGCGTGAGCGATGCAGGCTTCCCCACCGACCTCAACCGTGCCAAGAAGGACAGCATCTTCACGACCGATCCCCTCACGAGGGGATTTCTCGAAACAGCAGTTCTCTCTCGCCCCCTTATCCATTCAGCCCGTTTGCTGGCCATCGAACCTTTGGTAGAGAGACTGCTTGAGAAGAGTTACTCTGCCACAAGCCTCGAAGCGGTGCGAGACCTCGTCAGCTCCGCACGGACCGAGGTGAAGACACTCGAATCACGCTGATTCGAGCAGGCGCTTGGTGGCAGCCTGACGAAATGCGAACATGGCTTCGACCTGACGGCGGATGACGAGCGCGTTGGCGATCCTGCCGAGAACTCCGAACGGGGCTTCATACTCGACGATATCCGTCAACTCAGTCTTACCGTTCACCGTTTGTAGCCGCCGGGTTTGCTTCCATGATGCAAAAGGCCCACGCACCTGCTCATCGACCATCAGAACAGGGGGCTGATAGGCCGTGATCTTTACGTGCCAGCGCATGACGAAGCTCGCGAACTGGCGGATCTTAAGCGTGACCTCATATCCGAGACCGGGATTCCCCATCGTCTCAATCGACACCTTGATGTTTGGCGGCGTGATTTTCAAAAGGTTGTTTGTGTCGTCATGGAAATGAAACACCCGCTCAATGGGGGCATCAATTACAACTGTTTGCTCAATGCGTTCCATTTACGTGCCATGCGGAGCATGGATTCTTCAGTGGTGTAGTGTTCAATTGATAGGACTGGTACCCATGCCAGATCATGCGATTCTTCGCTGACGATGTGACGGCTATGCCCAGCATGGACAACGTAACGCACATCGTAGTGAAGATGTTCCGGATCATTCGCTCGCGCAGGTATCACATGAACGTCGAGATCAAATATGATCGGAGATAATGATCGAACATCATCAATCCCTGACTCCTCCCTGGCTTCGGTCAGTGCCACTTTGAGAATATCAGACTCACCATCGGCATGCCCTCCGAGTTGAAGCCACTTGTTCAGCTTTCGATGATGGGTCAGTAAGGTGTGCGTGCGCCGATTGTCAACAACCCATGCAGATCCGGTGATATGCCCTTCAATAGTCGACCGTTCGAAGCATCGTGGTTGGCTAGTCACAAAGTCCCTGAACTGCTCCACCACCCGCTTCTCGTCGGGATGCCGTTGCTCGTAATCGTCAATAGCCGCCAGAAGGAGCCCCCTCCCGGCATCAAGTTCCCTATCTTGCTTCATGTCACGCTTCCGTTTTTCAATCGAGTACGAAGGTACGCGCTATTCAGGTTGGCAGGTTCAGAAGAATGCCAGGACTGTTCAGGGAGAGATCATTGGCGCATTAAAGCAGGTCCTGGGCAACGATAATTTCGAGTTCATGGGGTCTGGCCGAACAGATGCTGGTGTTCATGCGCTGGGGCAGGTTGCGCACCTCGAAGCTAAAACAATGCTTTCACCGCACGTCATGCGAATGAAGATTAATGATCTTCTTCCGTCGGATGTGAACATCATCGAGATCAGCAAAGCACAGCCGAAGTTTCATGCCCGGCATCATGCCATTTCCCGTTCGTACGTGTACCAGATCTCTCAGCGTCGAACTGCGTTCGGAAAACGATACGTATGGTGGATTAAGGACGAGCTAAACATCGAAGCGATGAAGGGGGCCTGCAGAATATTCGAGGGATTTCATGATTTCCGGTCATTCACCCAGGATGATCCCGAAGCCAAGTCAACGACGGTTGACCTCGAGGCCTGCCAGCTGCATACCGAGGGGCCAATGATCCTCGTCAATATCCGAGGCTCGCACTTTCTCTGGCGCATGGTTCGCCAGATGATCGGCATGATCGTTGAATGTGGAAGAGGTACTCTGACTCCAGAGCACCTCGTCGAACTTTTGCGCACTGAATCGTCGTTTCCAGCTACCAAAACGGCACCTCCTTCAGGTCTGTTTCTCCATCATGTACAATACGACAAGCACGAAGAGCGTCCACCGGTACAACCAATGATACAGATACGATGACAGCACACGTTCTACTCCTTGCCGCACTTATTGGAATTGCCTACACTCCACCTGCTCAGCAAGGCACGGGCAAGACAGTAACGATCTACTCGACTTCAACTCGAAAGGCCATAGCGATGCAGCGAATCACCAAGACTGATGAAGAATGGCGCAAGGAGCTGTCGGAAGAAGAGTTCCGCATTGCCCGCAAGAAGGGCACTGAACGCGCATTCACCGGCAAGTATTGGAACCACCATGAAGATGGCACCTATACCTGCCGATGTTGCGAAACAGAACTGTTCCCAAGTGGTACGAAGTACGAATCAGGAAGCGGATGGCCGTCATTCTATGATCCAGTGGCCAAGACCAACGTCGAGCTTCATGAGGACAACTCCCTCATGATGGATCGGGTTGAAGTAACCTGTGCACGATGCGGCGCGCACCTCGGCCACGTCTTTGACGACGGGCCGAAGCCAACAGGACTTCGCTACTGCATCAATAGTGCATCGCTGGGCTTCAAGAAGAAGTAAGTGCTCCGGAGGCACGCTCGGCACGGGACCTACGCAGTTGTTTCTTGATTCCACGTCGCGCTAGGATGTAGTACATGCATGGCACGACCACCAGTGTTAGGAATGTCGAAAAGCCCAGACCATAGACAATCGCCCATGCCAGCGGACCCCAGAACGCCACACTGTCTGAACCAATGTGGAAGTGCGGATTACGCAGGTTGATCAATTCCCAGAAGTCGACATTCAGGCCGATCGCCAAGGGCACCAGACCAAGGATCGTAGCCCCGGCTGTAAGAATGACCGGATTAAAGCGGATCGCCCCGCCTTCGATGACAGCGCGGCGCAGACTCCATCCTTGCGATAGCAGCACATCGGTGAAGTCCAGAAGCACGATGCCATTCCGAACGACGATTCCCCCGAGGGCTACGATGCCCACACCGGTGATGGCAATGGAGAATGTCATCTGGAATATCACAAAGCCCAGCAGCACTCCGATCAAGCTGAATACTACCGTCACCATTACCAGCAGGGGTTTTGCGACGGAGTTAAACTGCGTTACCATGATGAGGAAGATCAGCAGCGCGGCAATCAGAAACGCAAACCCAAGGAAGCTTGCACTTTCCTGCTGCTCTTCCTGCGCCCCGGTGAGCTTTACCGTGTAACCATCCGGTAGCTGATAGCCCTGCAGTGCTGCGCGGATCTCGGTGTTAACGGCATTCTCGTTATATCCTTCGAGCAGATTCGACCCCAGCGTAACCACGCGACGTTGATTTTTGCGATTGATGCCAGCGTACGTCGATGTGTACTGCAACGACGCAATCGACGCCACTGGTACCTGGCGATACCGTCCGGTGCTCATATCCATGAAGGACACCGGCTGATTCATCAGTGCCTCGGCATCGGTGCGGACACGCTCGATCGAACGAACCTGCACAGGATACTCGTCTTCTCCGGAGCGGAACTTCGTTGCCTCGGAGCCGTACATACTGCTACGCAGTATCATGCCGACCTGAACAGTACTGATGCCCTCGGCATTGGCCTTCTCCCGGTCGATGATGACCGCAAGCTCGGGCTTGTTACGAACAAGGTCACTGCGCAGGCGTTCGACACCGGCGATCTTCGCCGTATCCGACAGATACACGCGGATCTGTTCGGCAAGTGCCGTCAATGTCTCAAAGTCATCACCGGCGATCTCAATGTTCACCGGCTTACCGGTTGGTGGACCATTGGATTCTTTATCGACCACGATCTCTACACCCGGCAAGTCAGCCAGCACCTTACGGAAACGGCCGAGATACTCACCCGTGCTCTTACCGCCACGTTTCTGATACTCGACAAAGGCGACCGTTACTTTGCCCTTGTGCGGCGTGACCGTGCGATCGGGATTACGTGGATCGCCTGCCCCTAAGCCCACATTGGAGATCACGGACTTCACGAGTGGGTTCGATGGCCCCAGCTCCTTCTGAATGCGCTGCTCAACGATCTTGACAACGCTATCGGTTTCAACGGCATCTGTCCCGATCGGTAGCTGCACGTACACAAAGGCATAATTGGGCTCGCCTTCGGGGAAAAATGTCGGCGGCCGCATGGCTACGATCGTGATGGCAAATGTTGCGAACAGCAGGGCTACCATCGAGGCGAGAATCACGTACGGGCGCTTGCCGTGGAGAGACCAATGCAGCGTTGAGCGGTAGGCCGACATAATCGCCGGCAATGTCCTGTGCTGAAACGGAAGAATGAGTCGAGGCGTGATATAGCGTCGGTTGACATACCAGAACACCAACGTGAAAAGCGCTAGCGTCGTGATCCACAGCTGCCCGGTAACAATACCCAAGGCCGATAACAGTCCGACACCACCACCGGTGATCATCAGGCGTCGCTTCGTCATCTCGATTGGACGACGCTCCATGAAGTCCACTGCAAAAACGGGATTCATGATATAGGCCACGATCAACGATGCCGTAAGCGTGATGATCAGCACAGCCGGAAGATAGACCATGAATTCACCGACAAGCCCCGGCCAGAACAGGAGCGGAAAGAATGGAGCAAGCGTCGTTAGCGTACCGGCAACAACCGGTGCAAACACTTCGGCAGCAGCATACTTTGTAGCTGTCTTGACATCTAGATCATGTTTCGTGTGCAGTCGGTGCGTATTCTCGATCACAACGATGGCATCATCAACCACGATGCCCAGTGCGAGCAGAAACGCAAACGTCACAACGATGTTAAATGTAAAGTCCAACCCTGGCATCACCAGGAATGCTATGAAGGATGAAAGGGGTGTGGCGAGTCCAACAAAGAGAGCGTTCTGGACACCCATGAAAAACATTAGCACCACCGTTACGAGCAGGAATCCGATGATAATTGTATTGATCAGATCCGCAAGGTTGATGCGTGTTGCTGTGGACTGATCATTCGTGATGGTAACTGTGACCGTTGATGGAAGTCGCTTTTCGCTGTACTCGCGCACGATCTCCTGAATCTTATCTGAGGCAGCAATAAGGTTCTCCCCTGCCTTCTTCAGAACGGCAATCGTGACGACTTCCTTGCCGTCAAGTCGGGCAAAGCTCTGCTGCTCCTTGGTCGTCTCCCGCACAGTCGCTACGTCACGGACATAGGCGGTAACACCTCGGAAACTGCGCACCACAACGTTATTGATCTGATCAACAGATGCGAATTCACCGCTAACCTGCAGATTTCGCCGCACGCCAGCATTGAGTAGCTCACCACCTGAGATGTTTACGTTCTCCGATGCTATCGCGCGTGACACATCGTCAAACGACAGTCCGAGAGCCTGGAGTCGATATGGATCTACATCAACGCGGACTTCCCGTTCGAGTGCACCGATAACGTCCGTACGACGAATCTCTGGTAGGGCCTCAAGTTTATCCTTCAACTCGTCGGCATACTGCTTTAAGGCCTCCAGACCAACAGTACCCGATATATTGATGTTCATGATCGGGAATTCCGAGAAGTCGATCTCCGCTACCTGCGGTTCCTTTGTGAGCTGCGTCGGAAGTTCCGTTCGCGCGCGGTCAACAGCATCATTGACGCGTTGCTTAGCTACTACAGGATCGATATCGGTGGTGAACTCGACAACGACGATGGAAGCATCCTGAATGCTGTTGCTTGTGACCTTCTTTACGTCGGCCACCGACTTCATTTGCTTCTCTATTGGACGGGTGATCAGATTTTCGATATCTGTCGGGGACGTACCGGCATTGATCGTCGATACGAGAATGGTCGGAACGACGATATCCGGAAACTGCTCTTTCGGAAGCCGGACGTAGGTCAGGATGCCAAGAACACTGATGATGACCATCAACACGTAGATCGTTGTACGATTTTCGACAGCCCACGCGGTGATGGGAAAGCTCTTATGATGTTGCATAGTGCGCCTTACCCCACGATCCGGACGTTTTGACCAGCGGATACCATCGTGGCTCCCTTGACGATCACACGTTGTCCACGTTCAAGACCCGCCGTAATCTCCACGCTACCGCCCGAGGTCAGCCCGGTAGTTACGTTGGCACGACCTACAAGCCCCTTGTCATTCACATAGTAGACATACGAACCCTGATTATCCTGCAGCACGGCAGCCAGTGGCAGAACGAGTACGTTCTTCAGTGTGACGTCATTGATCGATACACGACAGGTGGTGTTCGGACGAAGCGCCCCTGGCACGGGGCTTATCGGTATCTCGAGCCGGAAAGTGCGGCTGGCCGGATTGACCAGGCGTGACACGGCCTTGATAACCGTCGAGACCGTATCACCGATCTCCGGAAACTCGATCTTCACGCGGTCTCCAAGCGTAACGGTCGAGAGAAATGTCTCCGCTACATCCACAACGACGCGCACATCGCTCATATTCACAATGGTCAATGCGGGCATACCCGGCATGGCCATCTCACCAACCTTGGCGGTGATATTCTCAGCGAAGCCGCTGCGAGGAGCAGTGATCCGTGACATGGCCCGCTGCTCCTGGAGAGACTCCATTCGGCGTTCCAGCGCTTCCAGTTGATTCTTTGCCGTCAGATACTGTATCTCACTGCCGGCCTTTTGCTCGAAAATCCGCTTCTGCTTATCAAACAGTGTACGTGCGAAGTCTATCTGGACCTCTACCTCTTTGATACCCTTGCGGATGAGTTCATCGTCCATCTCTACGAGGACCTGCCCCGCGGTAACTACTTGACCCGAGATCACGTTGACGCGTGTAATTCGTCCGGCCATCAGAGGAGAGATTGTGATCGTTGAACGTGCGTCAACCGTGCCTTTTGCATCAACCAGGTGCACGAGGTCCGACGTTGTCGCGGCAATCACCGAGACCGGCGTGGCGGAAGTTCCTCCTGCGTCAGCCGGCAATGATGCTTCAAGTTCTTTGATCTCCTTTTCAATACGGAGCTTTTCAGCTCGCAGCTGGTCAAGTCGCTGCTTCGATGAAGGGGCTTCAGATTTCCCGCAGGAGATCAATAGCACGGCGAAGGGCAGCAGCCAAAGTGGTCGATTCATAAACATCAGTGTTTTGATTGTGAATAATGTTCTTCGGTCTCGACGATCCGCCCATCGCGAATCGAAATGATGCGGTCTGCACGCTTTGCAAACTCTACGTCGTGGGTGACCATGAGAATGGTCTGATGATACTCGGTCTTGAGGTCGTTCAGGATATCGAGCACCATCGAGGTATTCTTAGTATCAAGGTTACCAGTTGGCTCGTCTCCAAAAATGATCTTTGGCTCATTGATCAGCGCCCGTGCAATAGCGACGCGCTGCTGTTGTCCGCCGGAGAGCTTACTCGAACGCTTGGTAGCCTGATCTGCCACTCCCAGCAACGCGAGCGTCTTCATAGCCCGATCTTCCATCTCGTCTTTTGAGAGCAGACCGCGGCGCTGGGCCGGGAGCATGACGTTTTGCAGGACCGTGAAATCTGGCAGTAGATAATGGAACTGGAATACGAATCCGATCATCGAGTTCCGGAAGTCTGCAAGAGCGTTCTTGCTGAGTGTTTTTATATCCACACCGTCGATCATGATGGTACCATCATAGATCGTATCCAGGGTCGACAGCGTGTACATAAGCGTTGTCTTACCACTACCAGAGGGTCCGACAAGCACAACGAACTCTCCCCGCTTGACGTCCAATGAAATGTCGTTCAAGACCTTGAATTCCACAGGCTCTGTGAAGGTCTTGGTTACATGCGACGCGCTAATGATCGGTTGCGGTGTCATCGGCTTCTAATGATCTCCACAGGATCGAACCGCGCCGCTTTACGTGCAGGGAAATACCCGGCTACTGCCGTCGATGTGAGCGCGAACAAGAAAGCTGCAAGGTAGAACAACGGGTTGAAGTTGATGATCAAGTATTGCACGCTGACGAATCCTTGGATGTTCAGCGGTATCATGCCGACGATCTTGGACGTAATGAATCCGAGGATGAGGCCGAGAACTCCTCCAGTAGAACCAATGGCAATTGACTCTATCAGAAAGATCACACGAACATCACCATCACGATATCCCATTGCTTTTAGAATTGCTATATCAGGCATCTTCTCGTAGATGATCGTCATTAGAATGTTGAAGATGCCGAACCCTGAAACCACGAGAATTGAGATAATGACAAACGATACCGTGAGATTCTGAATACGGAAGATCCCAAAGACATTAGCATTGGCAGCCTTCCAGTCCTCGGCCTTGTATCCGTAGAGCGATGAATACTCTGTCGCAACAGACTGAGCGATATCAACGTCGCGCAGTCGGACATTGATGTCCGTGATGTAGGCAGCAGACTGTTGCAGAAGACGCTGCGAATTGCGGATCGAAACATAGGCACGCGTGTTGTCCTGCAGCGTAATTCCCGTCTTTGAGATGCCAACAACCTTCATTTCGAGGGCAACACCCTTCGATGAGATCACCGTGATGTTGTCATCAAGACGCACCCCGAGCTTGTCGGCCAGACCATAACCAAGAATGATACCATTCGGTAGCGTTTCCATCCGCTGAAGCTGGCCGGATACGAGATTATCCTTGATATGAAAGAGCTGATCTTCGCGAAGAATATCAACACCAGCCAGCGTTGCCGCCTGTTGCGACATGCCATAGCGAAGAATCCCCTGTAAACCAAGGTATGGAGCAACCCCTTCTACACGCGGATCTCGTTCGATGTCTTGTAAGATCTGATAGCCATTACGAACACGACGTTCCTCATCACGGGGCTTCTGGTTGCGCACAACATTCCATGTGCTTGATGTATCGGAATCGAGATCGAGCACTTGTGGTCGTGATGTTCGCACATCGTTGAAGATGTGGACATGTGCCGTGGTGTTAACCGTCTTTTCAATGAAGTACGTCTGAAGGCCCGTCAGCAGACCTGCCTGGAAAATGAAAACGGTCACGCCAAACATCACGCCAAGCATCGCCACGATGGTTTGTCTCTTCTTACTGAAGAGGTGAACCCAGGCAATGCGCAGGAGAGGACGCTGTGCGAAGAATTGTTTCACTTAACGACCTCATCTGCATCCGTGAGGCCAGATACGATCTCGATGTATCGCAGGTCTTCCACACCCGTCTTTACGCGAACAGTTTGTTCCCTACCCTCACGAAGCACGGTAAGGACCTTCGTCGAAGGAACGATCTCTCTGGGTAGCACAAGTGCCTTAGCGCGCCGATCGATAACAATGTTCGCTTCGAGCGACATTCCCGGAAGAAGCCGCAAACCATCCGTATTGATCCGTGCAGTGACGGATGCTGTCTTGTCCTGATTCGATACTCGCGGTGTTACGCTGGTTACGCTACCATTGAAGGTTCTGTCTTTAAATGCATCGAGAGAATAGACGACAGACTGACCTGGAACGATAAGCGCAACATCGGTTTCATCGACATTGAGCTCAACTTCGACGAGTGAGCTGCTACCGATCTCGACAAGGGGCTGCTGAGGCATGACGAGTTCACCGACCTTGGGAAGCACGTCATACACTCGGCCGCTCTCGGCAGCGGTGAGAACGAACTCGTCACGTATGGAGCGCTGAATCGATACGTTGAGCTCAGCTGCTTTCTTCTCCGTAGCTAGGCGCCGCTTTGTTGCCTGATACCCGTCAAAAGCTTTTTCAAATTGCCGGCGAGATACATCGAACTGCGTCTGTGCAGCATCATATGACGATTGCGATGTTGCCTGCTGTGAAAGAAGCCGCCGAAGGCGTGAGGCATTCGTCGAGTCCAGCGCTAATCGTGCTCGTGCTGCTTCGAGGTCTGCTGCCACAGATCGAAGAAGAGCCCCCTCTCCACTGGCATTATCGCTGGCTAGTCCATACGCTTCCTGCGCGGTAGCCACGGCGAGTTCGGAGGACACAGCTCGTATTCGTAGCAGAGCCTGACCCTTGACGACGGTGTCTCCCGGTGTGACGAGAACCTCTTCAATAACTCCCGGCACCTTTGTTGATGCACGGTAGAAGCCCACCGGAAAGATCTTTCCGGATGCGTACACAGCCTGCGTAATGGTTCTGCGCGTGGGACGAACCGTTCCCTTTTCTTTGGAACATCCATCAGCAAGAAGCAGTGCCAGCACCGATGAGGCAATGACCAGAAGGAGATCGGCATGACGATTCATTGTTGTTTCCCAGAATCAGTGACAGTCCCAGGCGATTGCAGACCACGGATGATGAGTTTGACGATATCACCGAGGATGATTTCTTCGGTGTCATTGATCCACCCCGGCGGGATGAGATTGTTTCGAAGGATCATCACGGAGCCCTTCATGGCGATGATGATCTCCGCAACGACTCGTCGGATCGGACCATGCAACTGGAAGTAGCCCTCACGAACACCCTGCTCGACGATCGACTCAACGATTGTTATTAGCCGTTCGTTGATCGACACGAAGTCCGTTATAACAGGATTCTCTGCCACTGATGAGATCATCAGGCCCACGTTTGTATGGGTCATCATCTGATAGAAGAAGACATTTTCCTGCGAATACGAATGGAACGTTGTGAACGCCTGTTTAAGCTTTTCTGGTGGTGAAAGCGGGCTGTCAGCAACGATCGTGATCGACGCCGTCAGGGTTCTCAAGTCATCGGCAAGGAGCCCCATGAGAAGTTCTTCCCGATTCCGGAAATACAGATACAGCGTCCCCTTTGCGAGCTCTGCCTCCTGGGCAATGCGCTCCATCGTGGTCGTTGCGATACCGTGTTTCAGAAACGCCACGCGGGCAGAGGACAAAATGTCCCGACGCCTCTGATCGCGTTCGCGTTCTTTGCGTTGTGTCGTTCCCATACGTTGGTGTCTGTGCGGTTACTTATTCAGCACTGACCGCAGGTACTTCTGGTCGATCTGTCCTGTTGCCCGATCGAAATCTGCACGTGTGACGTGATAGTCCACAAGGGCATTGATGGAATTGACCCGTGATTGAGCCAAGGATGTTTCAGCATCGGTGATCTCGAGCAGACTTCCGGTGCCTTCGCGATATCGAATCCTGGCGATCTCATACCCACGCTGTGCCTGATCAACCGTGGACTTCTGGGCTTTCGAGCGTTGCGCGGCCGATTCCAGCTGGTTGATGAGTGTACGCACCTGAAGTTTGATCAGATCAGTCACCTGGGTGAGTCGCTCCTGTGCAGTGTTAACGTCAATACTTGCCTGCTCAACCTTCTCATTGGTCCTAAGACCATTAAACAGATTTATTGAGAAGTTCAGTCCCACGAGCATGCTTGAAGCACTCTTCCAGTCGTTAAATGTATCACTCTGTCCTTGGTTCTGCCACTGACCAAAGGCGGCTAGAGTAGGATAGTAATCGGCCCGGCTCAGGTCCACCATGCGACGGCCAACCTCGATCTGTTGAGAAATGGCTTTGAGATCGAGATTTTCCCTTAGAGCCATCGAGACAGATGCATCCGTCTCCGGAGTAGCTTCCGGCCCTGTCAGCGCCTCGTCCGAAACGGTGATAGAATCGGCGAGGTCCATACCGATATATGTCTGCAGAGCAGCAAAGGCGGCATAACGCCCGGACTTCGCCTGCAGTACCATCGGTTGGGCGTTGGCAACAGCTACATCAGCCCTGATCTTGTCAAACTCGGCTACAAGTCCTTCTTGAAACAGGGCTGTAATGGTACGCTGCACCTCGCGAATATTCGTGAGGGTCGCTTCCGCAACGGTCGCATACCCAGAGGCAGCCACTGCCTGATAATAGCGTTTCTTCGTCTCAGTTACGACCTCTGCCGTTGCAGCTCGCAACTGGGCCTCGGCTGCATCGCTGTAGAGCTGCGATGCCGATATCGCTGTGAGTACCGAACTGTTAAACAGAATCTGCTGCACCTGCGTTGTGACGTTGTATCCGTTGGTCAGACCAAACCGCAATGGTGCAACCTGCCCAGTCGCTGGATTGGGAAAGAAAAAGACGGGCAGCTGAATGTTGTGGTTGAAACCAGCCGCGAAACTCACCGACGGCAAAGCCGTTCCGTAGGCTTCTCGGACCTGGGATTCGGCTCGAGAAACGGCAAGGCGCGCTACAGAAATCGATTTGTTCCGCTTGATGGCAAGCTCGATGGCTTCGTCAAGACGTAGCGTCTGAGCCGTTAGGCCAACCGTGAGAAACGGAACCAGGTACAGACCGAAGAACAACACTCGTGACAAGGGCATGGCATTTCCTTTAGTACTATGACGGTCGGTCAGTTTCCTGACTAACGGTCACAAAATTGTAGAAAGGTCATTTCCCGTGCAAGTGGTCATTTGTTAACATGGTAGATTTGTTGTCCATTTCGAAGAAAGCTCCCCATTTGGCCACATCGGACATGACCGAAACTGAGATCACGGCGATCAGGATCCGAGGTGCTCGCGAGCACAACCTGAAAGGCATCGACCTCGATATACCTCGCGATCAACTCGTTGTGATTACCGGGCTAAGCGGATCGGGAAAGTCATCCATTGCGTTCGATACTGTGTTTGCCGAAGGGCAACGCCGCTACGTCGAAAGTCTGTCCAGTTATGCACGACAGTTCCTCGGTGTCATGAAGAAGCCCGACGTCGACGTCATTGAGGGACTCTCCCCAGCCATCTCGATCGAGCAAAAAAGTATTGGGATGAGTCCACGCTCGACGGTTGGCACCGTGACTGAGATCTACGACTACATGCGTCTGCTGTATGCAAAGGTTGGAGTCCAGTACTGCGTTTCATGCCAGATTCCGGTCAAGCAGCAAACTGTAGATCAGATCATTGCGTCCTTGCTCGCCCTGGGCGTAGGTACCCGCATTCAGATCCTTTCACCGGTGATCAAGGGGCGAAAAGGTCATTACCGTGAGCAATTGGATACGTTCAGGCGTCAGGGATTTGTGAGAGTGCGCATTGATGGTGAGTTGAAGGAGATCACCGAAGGCATGCAGCTGGCACGGTATAAGATGCATACCATTGAGTTAGTCATTGATCGACTGGTGATTGAGGATTCCCCTACCAAGCGGCTTACAGAGAGCATCGAAACAGCATTGAATCTCGGCGAGGGCGGCCTAACGGTGCTCTACGAAACGGCACCTGATTCCTGGCAAGAGAGCTTCTTCAGCACAAGCTATGCGTGTCCGCAGTGCGGAACGTCCTACGAGACACCAGCTCCGAATATGTTCTCGTTTAATTCGCCCTACGGGGCATGCCAGACATGCGACGGACTCGGTGAAATGCAGGACTTCGATCCTTCTCTTGTGATTCCCGATCCGAATGTTTCCATCGCCAAAGGCGGCATCGCCCCACTTGGTCCACAGCGTGAGACGTGGTTATGGAAACAGGTTGTGGCGTACTGCCAAAAGAAGAACGTATCTCTGACGGAGCCGATCACTAAGATTCCACAGGAAACTTTGCATGATCTGCTTTTCGGACCCGACGGTGACTCGGATAGCGCGGCTGTGTATGGCACGACTTCCCAACACCGTTTCATTGGTGTCTGTCCGTCTCTGCGGCATCAATTCGAACACACCACCTCTGCGTCGGTCAAGAAATCCATCGAAAAGTACTTTGCAACCGTATTGTGCCGAACCTGCCAAGGTGGACGTCTCAAGATCCCGCATCTTCACGTGCGGTTGGCAGAGGAATCGATTGATGCACTCTGCTCGCTTGATGTTGGAGAAACACGTTTGTGGTTTGAGGCACTGCCAGAAAAGCTAACAGACCGTCAGAACCTCATTGCCCAGCTTATCCTGAAGGAGATCGGACATCGTCTGGAGTTTCTCGACGATGTCGGACTAGGTTACCTCACTCTGAATCGACGTGCCAGAACGCTCTCAGGGGGAGAGTCTCAACGCATACGACTTGCATCGCAAATTGGATCGCGACTGGTCGGCGTAACATACGTACTGGATGAGCCGTCCATCGGCCTTCACCAACACGACAACAGGAAACTGATCGACTCGCTCAAACGGCTGCGCGATGCAGGCAACACTGTTCTCGTAGTTGAACACGATCGTGAGATGATCGAAGAAGCCGATACAATGATCGATGTGGGTCCGGGTGCTGGCGTACACGGCGGCTCAATTGTAGCAGTCGAGTCGCAACAACGCCTTCGCGCGCTGCTCGGGGGCAAGGTCAAAAACGCGTCAGACTCCGTTACACTCCGATATATCAGCGGTCAGGACACGGTATATCGACCGGCTGAGCGTCGCACTGGGAATGGCTTTCTCCTGGAGCTCAAAGGTGCCACGGGCAATAACCTGCGCGATGTTAACCTCGAGATTCCGCTCGGCACCTTCACATGTATCACCGGTATGAGTGGTTCAGGAAAGAGCTCGCTCATCAATGAAACGTTGTATCCGATCCTTGCCGCCAAACTTCATCGGGCGGAAGGCCAGCCCCTTGCCTATGAGTCGATTCACGGCCTTGAAAAGATTGACAAGGTGATCGAGATCGATCAGACACCGATCGGCCGCACGCCTCGTTCCAACCCTGCAACCTATACAGGGCTCTTTGGATTAATCCGTGATTTCTATACGCTCCTTCCCGAAGCTCGCATCCGTGGATACAAGGTGGGGCGATTCTCCTTCAACGTCTCCGGTGGACGCTGCGAAGAGTGTGAAGGGGCCGGACTGAAGAAGATCGAAATGAATTTCCTGGCGGACGTGTATGTCCCCTGCGACACCTGTGGTGGCAAGCGCTACAATGCAGAAACGCTCACGGTAACATTCAAAGGAAAGTCGATCGCTGATGTTCTAGCCATGACCGTGGAGGAGGCATCAGTCTTCTTTGCCGATATCCCCAAAATCTCACATCGTCTAAAGACCCTTCTCGATGTTGGCCTTTCGTATATCACACTTGGACAGCAGGCTACGACCCTATCAGGGGGCGAGGCACAACGAGTGAAGCTGGCAACAGAGCTGGCAAAATCATACACGGGGAAGACACTGTATCTCCTCGATGAGCCGACCACTGGATTACACTTCGAAGATGTAAGTCTTCTCATGAAGCTGCTGCACCAACTTGTTGAGCGTGGCAATACCGTGGTCGTCATCGAACACAACCTGGATGTAATCCTCAGTGCCGATCATCTGGTAGATCTCGGACCGGGAGGCGGCAAAGACGGTGGAAGAATTGTAGCAACCGGGACACCCGAACAAGTGGCCTGTGTACAGGATTCTCTGACAGGTCTATACATCGGCAAGGAACTGATAAAATAATCCCCTCGTTTTCGGAGATTGCACGATGCCTGGTACCAATTCGTCGTGGCGCCGGGCTTGCAGGGGCAATGGTGGCGTACGCAACGCCCAACGAACTATCAACAATCAGCTTTGAACGTGAATATCAGCATCAAGAACCAGCTTCAGAGGTGCCTGCGCGACATTGCCGAAGCATCGAACATCACTGAGGCGAATGCCATCTTCCATGATCGCAGTCATGGATGCGTTGACGATGGTGGCATCATCATTGACCGCGTTGCCGAGGTCCTTCGAGATGTCGGTATTGCTGTCAGCGTCCACGCTCCCAGCGGGCCATTACCACATCTTGCTCACGGAGTAATGTGGTCGGATGAACGTGGCGACCTGCATCATGCGCATCGAACTGGATCATCACAATACTCGGTTCACGATTATGGCTCGGGCACTGATACGGTCTATACCTTAGCAGAGATACTCGATGTCGTCAAGGCACACCCGTGTGTTGTCGTTCCGACCGTAGCACGATCTTTCCTGAATATGAGCGGGCAGGCAGGACCGAGTCTTGGACAAGGTGATACGGCACCACTGTCTCCGTCCTATTCACCGTCTGTGAAGTTCCGCACTGTCTGGCCGTTGATGAAGAACATTATCTCATCAGAACGCCGTGACATTCTTATCGTCGTTGTCTATTCGATTTTTGTCAGCCTACTCGGACTGGTTGTACCGCTGAGCAGTCAGGCTATCGTCAATGCAGTGGCACTTGGCGTCTTCAGTCGTCAGCTGGTCGTCTTGTGCATCGTGGTATTCTTCTCGATGATCGTAACGGCGGTGATGGTTGTTTTTGAACGTCAACTGATCGACATCATACAACGACGGCTGTTCGTTACCACAGCGTTTGACATTGTTCATCGCATCCCAAAGATCCGAGAGGATGCCGTGCGTAATATGTATATCCCTGAACTAGTGAACCGCTTCTTCGACGTTATTACGGTACAAAAGGTCGTCGGCAAGTTTCTTCTCGAAGGTGTAGGAGCTCTCCTGATGCTCCTCACGGGGTTGCTTGTTCTGTTTCTTTACCATCCGTTCTTTCTCATCTATGATCTGATCTTCCTTGCATTCATACCCGTGCTAGTGTTCGTACTTGGTCGTGGCTCGCTTACAACAGCTCTTGGTGTTTCGAATGCGAAATACGATACAGCCGCTTGGCTAGAAGAGGTTGCGAGAAATCAACGATCTATCAAACTAGATTCCGACCCCGAGTTCTCTCCCGGCCGGCTTGATGGCATTACAGTTAGATACGTTGACGCCAAGGCGCGCCACTACCGCATCATTGCCCGCCAGATGCTGGGTTCATACATTTTCAAGGCGTTTGCCACAGTCGGCATTCTTGCTCTCGGCGGCATTCTAGTGCTCGAACAAGCGATTTCGTTGGGCCAACTCGTTGCGGCCGAGATCATCATCATTATGATCATCGGAGCCATTGAAAAGTTGCTGACCCAATTCGACGAGTTCTATGACTTTGCGGCAGCGCTCTACAAACTTCAATCGATTGGCAAGCTTGCATCAGAGAGGGCCGATGGTGACGTTGTGCCCAAATTGGTTGGAGGGGGCTCTATCGAGCTTGACTCCGTTTCTTTTACTGAGGGCACGTCCTCGGTCGTACGCAACGTCACACTACGCATCAATGCCGGGGAACGTGTCAGTATCGTTGGAGGCAGTGGCAGTGGCAAGTCCACCGTTGCCAAGCTCGTTCTCGGTCTGTTATTGCCTACGACTGGTCATGTTCGGGTAAACGGTATCGATACGAAGGTTGCTGACCTTCAGTCACTGAGATCACATGTAGGCTACCTTGACCCCGACGACTCTCTCATGCCTGGCACAGTGCACGACAACATAGCGTTGGGCCGTCGTGCGTCGGCATCTGACGTTGACGAAGTGCTGAGACTCTGTCTCTTGGATCAAGAGGTGCGCAACCTCCCTCTCGGATTGCGGACAGAAATTGTTGCACTTGGGGCAAACCTGTCCTACAGCGTTCGGCGCAGGATCCTTCTTGCTCGCGTTCTTTTGAGTAGACCTTCTGTCGTCATTATTGACAGTGCGTTCCAAGGACTTGAAGACGGCCTCAAGATGCGTCTTGTAGAATCACTCATGGAGAATACCTCGACAACGGTAGTCAACATATCGTTTGATACGGATATCATCGCCATGACCAGTCAGGTTCACGTGCTTTCTTCAGGTGAACTTGTATGCTCTGGAACTCTCGAGGACGTCTTACGAAAGCGACCTGACCTTGGCAGCCTCCTAATCCGCCGTAAGCCCCTTTCCGGAGGACAGCAATGAGTAATGGTCGATTTACAATGGATCTGCTAGGCAGCCCTACCATTCACCGCCGTCTTACCGTTGTGCTGACGGTGATTCTTTTCGGATCGATACTGTTTCTCGTTTTCGTGCCCTGGCAGCAATCGGTTGTCGGAAGTGGTCGCGTGACGTCGTTCACGCCTCAGGCTCGTCCGCAGACTGTTGAAAGTGCCATCAGCGGCAGGATTATGCGCTGGTATGTCAAGGAAGGTGATCGCGTCGAAAAAGGTGATACGATCGTTGTCCTCGCAGACATCAACGTGAATTTCATGGATTCCGAGATGATCGAGCGCATGCGCCTGCTGCGCAACCGCACGTTTGCTGCACAGGAACAGTCGATCGCTTCTGCTCTGCAACGTCGCAAGCAAGCTGAGCAGCGCTACGAAGCATCCCGCGCTCGTTACGACAACACAAAGGTGGAGACCGAAACAGCGCGCATTCGTTCAAATCGGGCTGACACGCTCTTCCGACAGGACCTCGTCTCGCGTCGAGAATTGGAATCTGCACAGCTTTCCTTGCAGAAGGCAGTCGCGGACTCTGCATCTGCTATGGCTGGCTTGCTTGCAGCACGTCAGGACATTGAGATGTTTTCTGCTGAGGAGGAACGAATCATAAACCAGGCCTACTCAACGATGCATGAGATGGATATCCGTGTGGCTAACGCTGAGGGCCGTAAAGGGGCTGGCGTTGTCACAGCTCCCATCGGAGGTACAATCGTGCGGATTGAACGCTACGGTGAGGGTATGATGGTCAAGGAAGGCACTCCGCTGGCTTTGATCGTCCCTGCCGGTGATGACCGCGCCGTCGAACTTTATGTCGGAAGCATGGATGCGGCTCTTGTCGAGCCTGGACGTCTGGTCTCGCTGCAGTTCAGCGGCTTTCCCGCGTTCCAGTTCTCGGGCTGGCGAAACATTCAGGTGGGAGTATTCCACGGTCGTGTGAAAGTGGTCGATGCCACAGATGATGGAAGCGGAAGGTTTCGCGTGCTTGTCGTCCCTGCCGAAGGCGATCCATATGTTCAATGGCCTAGCAACCGATACCTTCGTCAGGGTACAGACGCCACAGGCTGGGTGTTACTTGACGAGGTTGCAATTGGCTATGAACTCTGGCGGCAGCTCATGGGCTTCCCTCCACAGTACCCCGTAGCAGAGACCAAGTCAGGTAAAGACAAAAAGTCCACTGAAGTCAAAGGTGAGAAATGATCATGCAGCTGTTCCGGTTTCGGCTACTGCTGTTCATCACGGCCATGATTCCAGTGACCGCATGGTCACAGCGCAACACCCCCCTGCGCGAGTTTCTTTCACTTGTCGAACGGACTAACCCAGCACTTCGGGCAGCTTCACTCGAGCCTGATGTTGCCGATGCAGATCTGCAAGCCGCACTGGGTCGGTTCGATCCGTTCCTCGCCGTCAGTTACGAATCGAAATTCAAGAGCGGACAGGACAAGCTCACTGTTCTTGAGGGGGCGATCGAACAGCCCCTTGACATGCTTTTCGGACCGAAGATCAAGGCTGCGTATCAACGTGGTTCTGGTCTGTCAATCAATCCGGAAGATCTTACGGCCGGTGCCGGAGAAGCATCCTTCGGTGTCAGCCTTCCATTGCTGCAAGGCGTCTTTACAGATTCACGACGCAATCAACTGAGAAAAGCTGAATTGCGTCCGGATGCCGCAAAGGCACAGTTTACGATCGAGCGTAATGCCCTTCTCCGCGCGGCTGCGATGCGATACCTTGACTGGAGCGAGGCCGTCGAGAATGTCTCCGTGGCTGACACGCTGCTCAGTCTCTCGAGGCGTAGGCAGGATTTTATTATCCGGCGCTCGGTAAGTGGCGAGGCAGCGATGATCGATTCGACAGAAGGCTCTCAGGAGGTTCGTCGGCGTGAGGGAGAACGGCTTCGTGCCCTTCGAATCGCAGAGCAGATTGGCATCGAGATCAACGGTCTTGTGTTCAGCAATGGCCTACGCACCTTTGATCGCACTATTGAGCAACCGGCAATCTTGACGGGCGTTGTAGATTCTGTGCGCTCGGTTCAGAATGCGGTCAGCATTGCCTTCTCCGCCCGTCCGGAACTGCGCCGCGCTCAGTTGACTCTTCAGGCTGCACGGCTTGATTCTGGGCTTGCACGCGAATTCATGCGACCGAATCTCGAGTTTGATGCCGGCCTTGTAGCTCTCAATGCCTCGACACCGGGTTCGCTGGACTACAAGTTCGGCCTGCGCATGCAGCAGCCGTTATTATTCCGGCAAGCGTCTGCCGGAGTTCAGACAACATCAATTGCGGTTAACCGAGCGGAGTTTGCCCTGCAGCTTGCCGAACGAGTCGTTGAGGTGGATGTGCGAAATGCCCTGATCGCGTTGGAACGATCGATAGAACGCCGTGTGATCGCCGAAGAAGAAGTTCGGCTGGCCCTGATTATGGTCAATGCCGAACAGCGCCGCTTTTCGGCCGGTGACGCTTCCCTACTGACGGTCAACCTCCGAGAGCGATTCTACGGCGAAGCGCTACAACGTCTGGTTTCGGCTAAGGCGGACGTTGAGCGGGCCAACATTGCCCTTCTGTGGGCGATGGGTGTTATCTGATTGGCGTATCTTTGCAGCCCCATTTTTCAGAACATTTCATGACATTTCCGAGCATACCATGAACATTCTCGTGTGCATCAGTCAGGTGCCGGATACGACTACCAAGGTGGCCGTTGGACCAGACGGTACATCGATTAATACCGCTGGGGTGAAGTTCATCCTCAACCCCTATGATGAGTTTGCCATTGAAGAAGGACTACGTCAACGGGAAAAGCACGGTGGAACGGTCACGGCGGTCTCTGTCGGGCCCGATTCCGTCAAGGAAGTTCTTCGGACGGCGCTGGCCATGGGAGTTGATACTGCCGTGCATGTTAAGGACGACCAGCGTACAGATTCCTACGTCGTGGCAAGCTCCATCGCCGACATGGCCCGTGAGTCTGCACCAGACCTTGTCATCTTCGGCCGTCAGTCCATCGACTTCGATTCCTTCCAGCTACCGTCGATGGTTGCCGAGCTACTGGGATGGGCCGATATCGCAATGGTCTCATCTCTTGCCATCGATGGTGGTACGATCAACGCTGAAAGCGATATCGAAGGTGGTAAGATGTCCGTCACGGCTTCGCTGCCATGCGTTATCAGCGCCCAGAAGGGGCTCAATGATCCGCGCTATCCCAAGCTCCCGGACATTATGAAGGCCAAATCAAAGCCGATCGCCGAGCGTGCCCCTGTAACCTCGGAGCCGCGCGTTGCGACCGTTGCAATGAGCCTACCCGTAACCAAGCGCCTGAATAAGGTGCTGGGCGATTCTGACGCCGACCTGCAGGAACTTGTCCGCCTCCTCCACGAAGAAGCAAAGGTGATCTGATCATGAGTATCCTCGTTCTCCTCGAACCACAAGGCTCCGGCCTGAAGCGCACATCGTATGAGGCCATTACGGCGGCATTGGGCATCTCCAATGGTGCTGCCGTCTGCGGTGTGATTTTCAATGCAACACCGGAACAGATCACAACGGCAGGCTCCTACGGACTGACGCGTGTGTTTCACATTAGCGGCGACCACTGGTCGGCTCTTCCCAATGCTCACATGGCCGCTGCGGTGGCAGAAGTGGCAACGACAACCGGCTCCAACATTTTGATCCTCGGAGCAAATTCTACCGGTAAGAACCTAGCACCACGCGTTGCCGTGCGGCTCTCGGCGGGATTACTTGCCGACTGCGTGGAGCTTCACGGAGATGCCTCATCCCTTGAAGCCACACGTCCGGTCTATGCCGGCAAGGCAATGATCCGCGTTCGTTCAACCACGGCAACCACCGTGCTCACGTTGCGTCCAAACCTCTTCACAGCCAAGAACATCGGTGGCGCAGAACCATCAATTGAAATCTTTACGCCGGCACCATCAAATTCGCCGTCTCTTGTCGTCACCGGGGTCTCCCGTAACGAGGGTCAACTTGACGTCTCAGAGGCTGATATCATTGTTTCCGGCGGACGCGGACTCAAGGGGCCAGAGCACTTCAACTTGATCGAAGGACTAGCCCGTAGCCTCGGCGCTGCCGTCGGCGCTTCACGAGCTGTTGTTGATGCTGGCTGGCGACCTCACCGCGAACAAGTTGGACAAACGGGCAAAACCGTCAGCCCGACGATGTACGTGGCCTGCGGTATCAGCGGCGCAGTGCAGCACCTTGCTGGCATGTCTTCCAGTAAGATTATTGTCGCAATCAATAAAGACAAGGACGCCCCTATCTTTAGCGTTGCTGACTACGGTGTAATCGGCGATGTGTTTGAGGTGCTTCCGCGCCTAACGCCGGCAATATCCGCCGTCACCGGTAAGAGCTAAAGGACTTCGTACATGGGTAAGGTTCAGGTAGATATTCTAGGAATCTCCGTCAATCCCAATTCACAGCGCGCCTATGCCCTGCTGCTTCGGGAGATCGATGGCGATCGTCGTCTGCCAATCATCATTGGCGAGGCTGAGGCACAAGCTATCGCCAACGAACTTGAAGGTGTACGTCCACAGCGCCCCATGACTCATGATCTCTTGAAAAATGTCATTGAAGCGCTGGGCTCCTCCGTCAGGGAGATTGTGATTTCCTCGATCAAGGATGGTACCTACTATGCATCGATCAACTTTGAGTATTCAGACGTAGAAGTTGACGCTCGTCCGAGCGATGCTATTGCACTTGCCGTTCGCTGCCAAGTACCGATGTACGTGGACGAGGATGTGATGAATGATGAGTCGATCAAGGCCAGCGAGATCCGAGAGGTCGAAGATTCTCCTGAACAGAGCGAACTCCCGCTGGCCCCATCCGAGTCTATGACGCCTCGTGAGCGTCTCGAACAGGAGCTTGATCAGGCAATCAAAGTTGAAGACTATGAGGCTGCCGCCCGCATCCGTGATGAGCTCAGCCGCCTGCAGCCCCCCTCCTAGTGTTTCATACCGCATCAAGTTTGTATCTTTGCGTCCCTCCAACAGGGGCCGGAGTAGCTCAGGTGGTTAGAGCAACGGAATCATAATCCGTGTG
>CAYMTW010000002.1:0-3933 GCA_964393485.1 uncultured Melioribacter sp.
GGAGCGCTGACGTCGGTCACGATCACGCACAATGATGGTTCGACAAGCGACCTACCAGTTGACCACTTCATTCCACTCTTCGGTCTATCTCCGAAGCTCGGTCCGATCGCCCAATGGGGTCTGGCGCTCGACAAGAATGCCGTCGTGGTTGATCCGACGAACTATATGACCACGATCGAAGGCATGTACGCCGTCGGTGATATCTGCGAGTATCCGAACAAGCTCAAGCTCATTCTCTCGGGATTCCATGAAGCAGCCGTTGCGCTCAATCATGAGTATCAGCGTCAGCACCCTGAAAAGAAGCACGTGATCAAGTACACCACCGTGACCGGGGTTCCTTCGTAAGGAGTGCGTCGGGGCACAACAGTTCTGAAGCTCCAGCAAAAAAAAGGCCGGTGTGACTGACGTCGCACCGGCCTCTGTGTTTTCAAACAACGAGACTTACTTGTTGTCCCACCACACGCGATCGTTGATCGATGTGCCGGAAGGCATGTTCTTGTTGTATAGGCGCTCGTACTGTGGATACGGGAATCGGCGAGGAATCGTCGATCCTGACGTAGGAGCAAGGGTTGGGAAGCCTGTACGACGCCAGTCAGCCCATGACTCTGCTTGTGTATACATCGCGATGTACTTCTGCGTCATGATGTTTTCAAGCGTCAGTTTATCCGCACCCGGATCGACAGCCGGTTGAGCCAGGTATGCAGTGATCGCGGCCGCCCCAACACCGGAACGCTGAAGCGATGCTGTAATTCCGGCTACGTAGGCTGCATGAGCTCCGGCGGTATTGCCCAAGCGGCTGTTTGCTTCGGCTTCAATAAACTTCATTTCAGCGAACGTGAGAAACGGCACTGGCGATCCGATGCCGGCATAGAACTCATTCATTCTTGACGTGCCGGAGACAGCGCCGTTCGAATCAGCAACGGCAAAGATCGGACCGCGTGGGTCCTTCGTCGCCGTGATGATCTCGGAAAGCTTAACGCCAAAAGTCAGGTCGCCATCGCGCTGCGTCGTGAACTGATACCACGGATTAGCTTCGGTCTCCAAAGCACCAAACGTGAACTGGAAGTCCTCAGCATTTGAAGCAATACCGGCAGCAGCAGCTGCCAGAGCGCCAGCGGCTGCCTGACTGGACCGATTCACCAGGTGGATGGCCATACGAGCCTTGAGTGAGTTTGCGGCTTTGATCCAGCTGGCCGTCTTGCCACCATACATGAGATCGTCGCTGCCCGGCTTCTGATTGCTCGTGGCAGCACCAAGGTTCTTGATGGCATCATCGAGCATAGCGTTGATCGCCGTGTAGACACCTTCTTGAGTGTCATACTTCGGCTCGGGAATCTTTGCACCGGCCAGAGCCTCTGAATAGGGGATGTCACCCCAGAGGTCAGACATCGTGATCATGCCATAGGCCATGAGCACCTGAAAAACACCTTGATAATGTGGGGCACCATCAGCCTTGGCACGATTGACCAGGATCGCAAGGTCGTTCATTGGACCCGTGTACATCGTGGTCCAGGCGTTGTTGACGTCACTCTCCGTGAACTGATAGTTATAGATACCGAGGTGCTGGCGGTCAACACCCGTGTTCTGCTGATTGAGAACACTTGTGTAGCGACCAAAGTCCCCACCCATTACGTATGCCATACCAGCTTGGATCGTCGGTAGGACGACGCTGTAGGCTGCCGTTTCAGGCGTGTTTGGGTTGACGTTGATTTTTGGGTCGATCCAGGTGTCGCACGCCGTAAGGACGACGAGCAACGCACTGCAAAACCCAATGAGATATCGTTTCATAATCGTGTAGTTCCTTGATTGTGTCGATACGTTGGGTTAGAAGTTCAGACTGAACGAGAAAACATAGCTCTTGGTGCTCGGCATGTTGAAGTAGTCAAGACCTTGTCCGCTCGATGCACCAAGAAGGCTGGTCTCAGGGTCAACACCGGTATATGAAGTGCTCAGCCACAGGTTTCGGCCTGTGAATGATACCGTGAGGCCGCTGAATGGGGTTGACTCCATGATGTTTGATGGGATCACATAGGACAGTGTGAGCTCACGCAGACGAACCCAGCTGGCGTCCTCGATGAAGTCTTCGGTGTTGCTTCCATAGAAGCCATTACCGTTGCCAAGCGAAAGCCAACCCTCGCCATACGGCGCTGCAATGTCGTTCGCAGTCTTACCATCAGAGGCCTTTACTCCATCAAACACCTTGGTGCCTGTACGATCTTCTGTTTCCTTGTGGGTTCCGAAGAAGTACAGAGCGCCGCGAGTTCCGTTCCACATCACGCCACCCTGACGGATGTCGAGTTGGGCGGCAAGGGTGAGCCCCTTCCATGTGAATGAGTTACGGATACCCATAAGCCAGTCTGGGTTGAAGCTGCCAAATGCCTGTTCGGTCTCGTTCAGGATAGGGTAGCCGTAGTTGTCGGAGGTCGTGTCGTCATCGATGAGAACCTTGCCGGATACAGAATCACGTGCCCAACCAAATCCGAAGATGGAGCCGTAGGGTAGTCCCTTCACAGCGCGGACAGATGAACCCTGGAAGCCACCAAGGAAGATGTTGTCAACGCCCGGAGCAAGTTCAACAACTTCGATCGTGTTCTTTGTGAAGTTCACCGTAACATCCCAGCGGAAGTCGTTAGTGACGATCGGAGAACCCGAAAGGACAACTTCGATACCGCTGTTGCTGATTGAACCGGCATTTTTAAGCTGGGAGCTATAGCCTGTTGAGTTGGCAATAGGCACGGAGAAGATCTGATCTTTGCCGGTCTGGTTGTAATACGTGAAGTCAAGCGACAGGCGGTTATCCAGCATGGAGATGTCGAAACCGAACTCCATCGATGTGGTGCTCTCTGGACGAAGATCTGGTGCTGCCAGGTTGTCGCCGAGTGTGTAACCGATCCGGCCACCGAATGGGAATGTCACGCCATTCGTCCAGCCGTCACTATATCCGGCGGAAGCAAATCCTGTATTTGTTCCGTAGATCGGTGCATCCTTACCAACGGAAGCATAGTTGGCACGAACCTTCATGAAGCTGATCACATCGCTCTTGAGTTCCGGCATCAGTTCGGTCAGCACTGCTGAGGCCGAAAGCGATGGATAGAAGAACGAATTGTTTGCTTCAGGAAGCGTGGTCGACATTTCATTGCGACCTGTGAAGTTGAAGAACAGGGCGTTCTTGTAATCAAATCGCAGGTCTGTGTAGTAAGCCATCGTGCGCTTACGGGAGATACCTTGATTGGCGATGCGACCGGAGTAGTTGTTGATGGCACCCGGATTCGTTGGGTCACCAACACCATCAGCCTGCGCATAGTCGAAGTTGAACGATGACGAATACATGTTCTGACCCACAAGAGCCTGCAGGTGAACGTCATCCGTCAGGTCCGTGTTGTACGTCACGATCAGATCAGATGTGATGTCGCTAAGTGTGTTGTTATCCGTGAACAAACGTCCCGACGGATATGCACGGGAATTCTTCGAAAAGGTCTGCTTGCGGTTGTCATTGTAATAGTCCATACCGATACGGTACATCACATCCAGACCCGGTGTGACGGTCCAATCAACCTGTGCATTTCCGAACAGACGGTTAACGTCGTCCTTGAAAATATTCTCGTTGACGGTCCAGAACGGATTGTCATAACCGGCACCTGCACGGTACGTGCGCTGAGACCCGTCAGGGAACTTGTAGGCGGCTGCTGTCGTGACGGCATCGGCTCCGTAGCCATTGGAATTGTCCCAATTTGGCGGCGTACGCAGCAAACCAAGCATGATGCCAGAAACATTTGAGCCCTGCTGGATACGTGTACCGCCAGAGTTGACGTAATTGATGTTGGCAGACGCCGTAACGTTACTGGCGACTGATGCACTGCTGCTAACCTTGAGGTTCTTCTTTGCCCATGAGGAGTTTGGAACCACGCCATCAGTGTTCAGATTGGAGAACGT
>CAYMTW010000002.1:4033-76018 GCA_964393485.1 uncultured Melioribacter sp.
CCGGCTGCACGGATACCGTAGAGAGCCGTAGCTGCTGGACCCTTCAGCACGTTCATGCTCTCGATCGAGTTCGGATCGAGGTCCATGGCACGGTTTGAATAGGCAACGCTACCCGTTGTGCCTTCGGAGGCCAGCTGCGAGTTATCGATCGGAATACCGTCAACAACAAAGAGCGGCTGGTTGTCACCGGTGAGCGACGACGAACCACGGATGCGGATGTACGATGATGCTCCGGGCATACCCGTGGAGTTGTTCACCTGCACACCAGCAACCCGGGAAGCGAGGGAATTGACCACGTTGGACTCCCGTGAGGCCACGATCTGGTCACTGCCAACTTCCTGTGTCGAGTATCCGAGGGACTTCTTTGAACGCCCAAGACCGATGGCTGTGACAACAACTTCGGCCTGACGATCGTCATCGTTCTGGAGAACAACATTGATGACATTGTTGTCACCAACGGTCACCTCCCGGTTCTTCTTACCAACGAGACGGAAAACCAAGGTCGCACCGTCTGCTGCCTTGATAGTATAGCCGCCATTGTTTCTGGAGAAGGTACCTGTCTTGGTGCCCTTGACCTGAATGACGGCTCCTGATAGAGCTAGACCGTCACTGTCTGTGACGGTACCTGAGATTGTCCGGTCCTGTGCAATGGCCATAACGGCAGTAGCAACAATGACCGCAAAGAGGTAGAAAACTCGTTTCATACTCCTGCACGTAGAAGTGGATGAAAATCATTGATTGTCCGTGGTGTTCGGATTCGGCATTCCATCATACACGCCTCGGTTGGCTGCCAGCAGATCTCCCCAGATAGTGGCCTATGGATTCCATCACTCATCAGACGTTGCCCCGATATAGTGGTAATGTTATTGGTAAAGTAACAAAAAGGCAAAGCCGTCACACGGTATAGCCACGGTGACGGCTTGTAAAGTTATCCACGATTATGCCACCCATATCATTCCCGGGTGACGGGGGAATGGCTATGCTACAGGAGCAAATCGGCGGGCCAGGGCGGCACGAAGGGCCAAAATGGCGGATGCATACAGCCACGTCGAAATGACGCCATTGAGCAGAAAGTTGCCTGAATCACGGTAGAACGCGAGTCCTGCACCGTAACAGGCCAGTAGACCCTCAACCGTATGAGGGTACATGGTTCCATGGAGCCAGACAGCAGCGTTGGTCACCAGAAAGAAGCCAACACCGGAGGCAACACCACCGGTAAGGACAGACGTCAGTAGGCCCTTGGTTCCGAGGTATCGGCCAAGTAGTGCCGTTCCCAAAACGCATGCATAGACATAGACCTGGGCCGTATGTACCGCATACTCAGCGCCCATGGTGAGCCCCATCACAATGTCGCTCAGCACCATAGCCGCGAGCGGTACGAGGTAGGAGCGCCGGTCGGAAAAGATCATGCCGCCGCACAACGCCACGGCAAGCACCGGTGTAAAGTTGGGCCAGTGTGGCAGCAGACGGGCAAAGGCGACCGCCACGATGGCTGCCGTGGTTGCAAGATCGAATTGGCGGGTACGTGACATGGCTGATTATGAGGGGGCTGTGGAGGATACGTCTAGTTTACATAATGCAGATTATGTTGCAGAAGCAGTTGTTCCGAGTGCTTCTGTAACGCGGTCTGCAGCATCTTGTAAGGTTGCTGCTACCAAGAAGTTAAGGCCTGAGCTTTGAAGAATTTCGCGAGCTTCTACGGCATTGGTTCCATCAAGACGCACGATCACCGGAACCTTGACCTCCACCTGCTGAAGTGCCTGCAAGATGCCATTGGCAACACGGTCGCACCGTACGATGCCACCGAAGATGTTGATCAGGACGGCCTCGACATTCGGGTCGCTCATCATGATGCGGAAGGCATTTGAGATGCGCTCCACATTGGCGCCACCACCAACGTCCAGGAAATTTGCAGGCTTACCACCAGCCAGCTGAATGATGTCCATGGTACCCATGGCCAGCCCTGCGCCGTTCACCATGCACCCGACATTGCCGTCGAGCTTGATATAGTTGAGGTTGTACTTGCCGGCTTCAACTTCAAGTGGATCTTCTTCTGTAACGTCCCGCAGATCGGCCCAATACGAGTGGCGGTACTCGGCGTTGTCATCTAGATTGATCTTGGCATCCAGCGCAACGAACTCGCCATCGGTTGTCACTACCATCGGATTGACCTCGAGCATCGAACAGTCCAAAGCCACATAAGCATTGTACAGCTTCGCAATGAACGAAAGGAAGCTCTTGAAAGAACTACCACTTAGGCCAAGGCCGAAAGCCAGCTCGCGGGCCAGGTGTGGTTGGAAGCCCGTAGCGGGATCAACGTGCACTCGAATGATCTTCTCCGGAGTGTGCTCGGCTACCTCTTCGATGTCCATACCCCCTTCCGTGGAGACCATGATCAGGTTCTGACCAAGACCGCGATCGAGCAGGATCGAGCAATAGAACTCATGGGCTATGCTGCAGCCGTCCTCGATAAAGACGCGACGTACGATCTTACCCTCTGCACCGGTCTGAATGGTCACAAGCTTGTTGTTGAGGAGTCCCTCGGCCACCTGATAGGCACGGTCGGCCAGATTTCCACTCGTAAGCACGGTCACGCCGCGAAGGGGCTTGCCGTCAACCATGATCGGTTCGTCAGTTTCGGGATTGTGCACAGTCCCCTTGCCACGTCCGCCAGCATGGATCTGTGCCTTGACGACGATGGCTTTGGAGCCATGAGAGACGAAATCGGTGAAGGCCACTGCGCCGGCTTCGGCGGAAGTCATCACTGCCTTGCCCTTAAGCACTGGCACGCCGTGTGCACGTAGAAGATCCTTGGCCTGATACTCGTGAATATTCATGGTGGTCGCTGATTCTCGTGTGGAGTTTCGTGGTGTCGTAACTTTGGCGGTGCGAAGTTACGCAACCCTGCTGGTATAGCGTAGCCGCGAAATCCACATGAACCACCACGGAAGAACTGCATGCGACCGGCCACAGGATATCTGACGGCGACATTACTTCTGCTCGTATGGTTATCCGTGCGTCCCCTGCTTCATGGCGAAAATCCGCTGGGTTCGGAATCGAATCCGATCCGCATCATGCTAACGCCGTCAACGGATGCTCAGGCGATCATCCGAGACGGCGAGGTACTGGCTGACTACATCACGCGCCGCACTGGTCTGCACGTCAAGGTAGCCGTGCCAAACTTCTACATCACGGTGGTGGAGGCCTTCGGTACCAATCGGGCTGACATGGCGATCATGAACACGTTCTCCTACCTGCTGGCCCACAAGAAGTATGGGGCTACTGCGGTGATGCGTGTGGCACGCCGCTATGGTGAACTCTCCTATCGCGGTGAGTTCATTGTTCATGCCGAAAGTGGTATCACGTCCATCGAGCAACTGCGCGGCAAGACTATCGCCTATGTGGACCCTTCGTCAACGTCAGGATATATCTACCCGAAGGACATGCTCCGCAAGCGCGGTGTAACGCCCCGCCAGGAAATGTTTGCCTATGGACACAATCAGGTGGTGACAAAAGTCTACACCCGAGATGTCGATGCCGGGGCCGTGTTCTACTCACGGCCTGACACAGCGACGGGAGAACAACTCGATGCACGAACGAAGATCAAGACCGAGCACCCGGACGTGTTCCAGAAGGTGCGCGTGATCGGACTGACGGAAGAGATCCCGAACGACCCAGTCGTTGCAAGAAAGGGGCTCGACAGAGCCATCGTGAGCCGAATCTGTGATGCGCTACTGTCATTTCAGCGCACTGAAAGCGGCAAAAAGGCACTGATGACCATCGCAAGCGTCGAGGGGTTTCAGCGCACGTCGGATGCTGCCTATGCTGACGTTCGTACGCTCGTGGCCTCGTACGGTGTGGACGTCGAGCAACAGCTGCGGAAGACGAAGAAGTAACGTCTAGGAAAACGTCCGCGTGAGCCGTTTGGCGAAGGACGTAACGCCCCCTACAAGACCGCTGATAAACGATGCGAGCTCTTCAATGGAGGGTTTGACCGTGGAGACCAGCAGGTGCTCCAGTGAACGCACGTCGTCAGCGATTGCTTTGAAGGTGTCGGCTCCGGCGGACAGCTTCTGCAGGTCCTCATCTACCCGCGCAATGGTGCGCTGAGTCTGGTCGAGCACCGCTGCTGACTTTTCCAAAACAGGCTGCAGCGAGCGTTTGACCTCGCGCACGTCCTGCTGCATCCCTTCGATCGATATGGTCATGCGATCGACGTTACGCAGCAACCGCATGATGCCCACGGCAGCAACGATGCACAAGGCCGTGGCAGAAACAAGGGCGATGGTGGCTGAGACGACCAATACGGCATTATCCATCGTTACAGCTCCGAAGAATGAAGACCAGCTGAGCCGGTGCTGTGGATGGAGCGCTGTGCACGCGACTTTGCATCTTTCAGAACCTGTTCGGCACTCGAAAGGATGTTCTCGGCCTGCGTGCGTGCCGAAGAGACGATGCGCTCAGCGCGAAGTCTTCCCTCATTGATGACATCGTCGAACTCCTGCGGCGTGCCATCTTCCTTGGTGAAGTATTTCTGCGCCTTGTCGTAGACCTCTTCGGTCTTGTCAGCGATGTCACGACGCAACTCACGTCCACTCTTGGGCGCAAACAGCAGTGCAACAATTCCTCCGATAGCGCCTCCGACGAGCGCGCCCATCAGAAAGCCCCGTGTGTAGGAGCCGTTGGTATTCTCTTCCATGATTTCAACCTCCTTACCACCTCTCGGGAAGCGCAATGCTCTTGCCCTGTGAGATGAGAATGAACTCGGCAAACTCCCTGACGGCGCCGTTGCCGCCCGGATAGGAACTGACCATGTGGGACTGACGTTTAATAGCCTCCACGGCGTCCGATGGACAGCCGCTTAGGCCGCAAAGCTGCATCACATGGAGGTCATTGACGTCATCTCCAATATACGCAATGGTCTCAGCCGCCAGGCCCAAACGACGAGAGATGTCGTGGAATGTTGCTGTCTTGTCATGACTTCCCAGGACCACCTCGGTGATACCCAGCTTCTGGGCCCTACGAAGAACGATGTCTGAGTTCTCACTGGTGATGATCGCCGTCTGGATGCCCCCTCGATGCAGCAGCGTTACACCCATACCGTCGCGGGTGTTGAAGCGCTTGAGCTCCTCGCCCTGCGCCGAATAGTACATGGCCCCGTCGGTAAGCGTGCCATCGACGTCCATGATCACCATCTTGATACCGGATGCTCGTTCGTGATTGGTCATACAGGGGGCTCTGCGATTATTGGAATTGCCGTGATGCTTCGCGGCGTAGTTTCGCACTGCAAAAGTACAGCGAGAGGTCATGCCCGCACGATATGTCATGCTTACAATTAGCGTTCACGACGAGGACGCCGACCTTGCCATCGGAGTCCTGAGCGGCTACCCGATCGTGGGTATTGAACAAGGTCAGGATACGCTCACGGCGTGCTTCGAGCAGAACGACTGGCAGGCGGACTTCGTCGATGCGGTCAGTTCTGAACTGTCGGCCATGAACGTCCGCATCCATGGCACGCATGTTCAGGTGCTCGAGGACCGCAACTGGAACGCCGAGTGGGAAGCCAGTATTGATCCGGTCGTGGTCAATGATCGGATCGTGATCGTGCCCGAATGGCGCACAGATGAGTTCGAGCAGCCACTTCGCCTGGTGATCACACCCAAGATGTCCTTCGGGACGGGGCACCATGCGACAACGCGTATGATGTGCCGACTTCTTGAGCGCTACGTCTCACACGGCAGCTCATGGATCGACGTTGGTACGGGCACGGGTGTGCTAGCGATCCTGGCGGCGCTGCTCGGTGCTGAGCACGTCTATGCCTTTGACAATGACGAATGGTCGTTCGTGAACAGCCAGGAAAACATCGTCCGAAACAAGGTCCAAGAACAGGTGCGTCTTGAACATGCCGATCTGCATGCTGTGACGCTCCCGCGCTGCTCTGGTCTGGCTGCGAACCTCTACCGTCACCTTGTTATTCCCTACTCCTCGGCATTTGTCAGTGCCGTCGAACCAGGTGGCATTATCCTCCTGTCGGGTATTCTGCGTTATGATGCCGATGAAGTCTGCGCCCCGTTCCTTGAACTCGGATGTACGATCGAGGAACTTCTCACAGAGACCGAATGGTGTGCCATCGCACTGCGAACCCGGAGTGTTTCGTGAGCGAATCTGAACCAACCGGAACAGAACGTCGTACGCCGATCGCACCGATCGTGTTGGGGTGCGTCTTTGGTGCGATCCTGATCAGTATGGTGCTCAACGGTGGCATGTGCGAGCGTTACAACCGCAAGATGGAGCGTCAGAAAATGATGCGTGAATATTTCGAATCTCAACGTCGTCGGTAAGGGGCTACCCGGGAAAGCGAAGACAAAACCAGTGCGACAGATCATCAACGGATACGGACCGATCCTCAAAGCAGCGACAGCCTCATCGGTCGTCATCGACTGCGCACGACGTCTGACGGATGTCGGCACTGCATCGGTCAAAACTCTGACCGGCTCCGCACGCTCGGTCCTGGTGGCGTCGCTCTGGACCATGGGCTCGGTGCCCGTGGTGGTGGTGGTTGCTGACGATGCTGATGTTGATGGATTTGTCCATGACCTGGCCGTGCTGGTTGGCGCCGATGCCGTCATCGGAATCCATGGAGCCCAGCGTCAGAGTGCGCTGGCCGCCGGCGGGATGGTCCACCATGAGCAAATGGATGCACTTGGGACGATGCACGAGGCGGGTCGGTTCCTGGTCGTCTGCTCGGCTTCGGCGCTTGGGCTCAAGGCCCCCGCTGCAGGCGAGGTGCGAGCCTCTACGCTGACGGTCAAACGCGGACAGCAACTGCCCTATGAGGATACGGTCACGGCGCTCTTGATGGCGGGCTTCGAGCGCACGGACTACGTCTCCAAGCCCGGACAAGTTGCCCTGCGCGGGGGGATCGTCGATGTGTTTCCCTCAGGATGGGAAAGCCCCCTTCGTATCGAGTTCTGGGGCGATAGTGTAGAATCCATCCGCGAGTTTGAGCCTCTTTCACAGCGCAGCATCCGTGAGCATGCCGAGGTGACGTTCCTTGCCAGGATGTACCACCAAGATGATGAGTCACTGCAGGCATCGATCCTGGATCATCTTCCATCTAACTCGCTGATGGTCGTTGATTCCCCCGAGGCAGTTGATGCTGAAATGCATGCTCGCGAACTTGAACATCAACGCACGGTCTTGACATCGTGGTCGATGCTGCTCAAGATCAACCCTTTGGGCGACGCCGACGTCAGTACGCGATCACAGGCACAACCCTCGATGGGTGCCTCGGTCGAACAGCTGCTGCGCGCAGGGGCTGCCTGTCAGACACGTGGCATCATGCCGTATGTCTGTGCCGATGGAGAGCAGAACGTCCGACGGCTGCGTGATCTGTGTGAGAGCATCCTTGAACAGGTCGAAGCCGAAGACCCGGCCTCGGGCGACCTCCTGGTGGGAGCCCTGAACGGTATGTCTTGGATCTCTGCTGCACTGAGCTCGGGGTTCATCTGGGATGATGTTGCGCTCGCCTGCTTTACAGAGCACCAGGTCTTTGGACGTCAGCGTGCACAGAAGCGCCAGCGCCGCTCCGAGACTGGATTCTCGGTGCGCGAGCTGCAGCAGATGCAGATCGGAGATATTCTCGTCCATGAAGACAAGGGGCTTGGCAAATACCAGGGTCTGCATACGATCGTCATCAACGGTTCATCGCAGGAATGCGTCAAGCTGGAGTTTGCCGGTGGCGATCACCTGTACGTCCACCTGAACTACGTTCATAAGCTTTCGAAGTACGCCAGCGAAGAGGGAGCCCTACCAAAGCTCTCCAAGCTCGGCAGCATTGAATGGGAACGCAAAAAGGCTCGTGCGAAAAAGCGTATCAAGGATATCGCACGCGACCTTATCAAGCTCTATGCCGCCCGCAAGGCCCAACCAGGCTTTGCCTATCCGGCCGACAGTATCTGGCAGAATGAGTTTGAGGCCTCGTTTCAGTACGAAGACACACCCGATCAGGCTCGTGCTACGTCCGAGGTCAAGTTCGATATGGAATCTCCGACGCCGATGGATCGCCTGGTCTGCGGCGACGTCGGCTTCGGGAAGACCGAGGTGGCCGTGCGTGCAGCCTTCAAAGCTGCTCAATCAGGCAAGCAGGTGGCCGTGCTCGTGCCAACCACGATCCTGGCCGAGCAACACGGTGTAACCTTTCGCGATAGGCTCCGGCGCTATCCCGTTCGCATTGATGTGCTCTCGCGGTTCCGCTCGCGACAAGAGCAGAAAGAGATCCTTCAACGCATTGCTGAAGGGTCAGCCGACATCGTCGTTGGTACGCACAGGCTGCTGAGCAAGGATGTTGTCTTCAAGGACCTGGGACTCCTGGTCATTGATGAAGAGCATCGCTTCGGCGTGGCAGCCAAGGAGAAACTCCGTCAACTGCGCACCACCGTCGACACGCTTACACTGACAGCTACACCGATCCCACGGACACTGAACTTCTCGCTCATGGGCGCGCGCGACTTGTCGGTGATCGAAACTCCCCCTCGAAACCGGCTGCCGGTGCGCACCGAGATCGTCGAATGGGATGATGGTCTTCTGCGTGAAGCGCTCCTACGTGAGCTCGAGCGCGGCGGACAGTGTTTTGTCGTGACCGACCGCATCAAGGACATCGAAAAATTATCCTTGAAGATCAAGATGCTTGTGCCGGCGCTTCGAGTGGCTGTGGCACATGGTCAGATGGAAGCAGATGCTCTTGAAGACGTTATGGACGGCTTCCTCGAGCGAAAGTTCGATGTCCTCATTGCCACGAAGATCATCGAGTCCGGTCTTGATATCCCGAACGCCAACACAATGATCGTCGAGCATTCCGACAACTTCGGTCTTGCCGAACTCTATCAGCTTCGTGGTCGAGTTGGACGTTCCAATACGCAGGCATACTGCTACCTGCTCATTCCGCCCCCTCACACTCTCTCACGGATGGCTTTGCGCCGCCTGCAGGCCCTGGAAGAGTACACCGATCTTGGTTCGGGATTCAAGCTGGCCATGAGAGATCTCGAGATCCGAGGTGCGGGGAACCTTTTAGGGGGCGAGCAGAGCGGCTTTATTCTCGAAATGGGATTCGAGCTGTACCAGAAGATCCTCGAGGAGGCCGTTCTTGAACTGCGTCATGAGGAATTCGAAGAGTTGTTCCCGGATGATCATCAGCGTCGCCGAAGCTACGCTAATCAGGACGTTGCTGTTGAGCTTGACACCGATGCGCTCATCCCTCATGCATTCATCCCAGCAGATACGGATCGCTATGACATTTATCGCAGACTCTACAACGCCACAGAGCAACGTCAGGTGGACGTGGTTTATGACGAGCTGCGCGATCGTTTCGGTGCGTTGCCGACCGAAGTCGAGGAGCTATTGTTTGCGGTCCGTCTGCGCATCGTGGCCATTCCAACAGGCTTTGTTCGTATCGCTGTGCGCGGCGAGCGTATGATTATCGAGCTACCGCCGGAAGAGCATGCTGCATGGTATGACGACGTCTTCCAAAGCGTCATGGCCTTGCTTGCGGGAATGTCTAATTGCCGGCTGGTCCAACATGGTAAGCGTTTGGTGATCGAGGTTATCCTACCGGATCGACAGGAGGCGCTGTTTGCGCTCGAGCGGTTTGCCGGCCTGATGCGAGCTCCGTCAGTTCATGATCATCAGGAGGACGAATGACGTCGTTACTTGCCATTGAGACCAGCGGAGCCGTCTGTAGTGTCGCAGTGTCAGTCGATGGCGCGCTGCGCACGTCGATCGAGATCATCCGGCCCAACGTCCACGATGCCGTCCTGGCGGACCTTGTAAAGCAGGTTTGCCAATGGGCTGACGTTGACGTGTCGAAGCTGAGCATGGTAGCTGTGTCGAGCGGTCCGGGGTCGTTCACAGGACTGCGCATTGGGGTGTCGATGGCCAAGGGGCTCTGCGCTGCATCATCGGCAAAGCTTATCAGCGTACCCACGACCACTGCCCTTTTGCATGCGTCAACGGAAGTAGCACAGCGATCGGGCGCGTCACGCATCGCCTGCATCATTCCATCGCATCAGGACCTGTACTACGTTGCCAGGAGCCCCGTTTCTGATCCGGCGCACGTTGCACCAGTCGAACTGATTGCTGAATCGAATCTGAAAGATCTTGATGACGGACAGACCCTCTTTGTTGGACCCGGTGCCGATCGGCTTGATTCGGCGGCGGTGAGCGGCCTGACGCGCACCTCGGCGCGATTCGTGGCCTTTGCAGCATGGCGCCTGTTGGCAGCCGGACATCAACCGGTCGATCCGCTGACATTCGCTCCAGAGTATCATCAGGACTTCCGTCCGCGATAAGCATGCACCCCCTCCACAGCCACCATCTCAGCGCATCGTAGTTTTGCAGCGCTCTTCCTTCACATTGCTCGTAAGCTGACGCATGATCCAACGCTATACCCGGCCCGACATGGGCGCCATCTGGTCTGACGAAAACAAGTATCGCATCTGGCTGGAGATCGAAATCCTGGCCTGTGAGGCACAGGCCGAACTCGGCGTGATACCAAAGGATGCCGTAGCGGAGATCCGCAGCAAGGCCTCGTTCAATGTTGAGCGGATCCTCGAGATCGAAGAGATCACCAAGCATGACGTGATCGCGTTCACAACCAACGTTGCTGAATACGTTGGGCCCGCATCGCGGTTTATCCATCTGGGGATGACCTCGAGCGATGTGCTCGATACGTGTCTGGCCGTGCAGCTCAAGCAGGCCGGTGTGCTGATCCTCGAGGACCTGCGCGCTTTGCAGTCCATCCTGCGACGTCGCGCACTGGAGTTCAAGAATACCGTCTGCATCGGACGCTCGCATGGCATTCATGCTGAGCCTACAACCTTCGGGTTGAAGCTTGCCCTCTGGCACGAAGAATGCCGTCGTAGCATTACGCGGATGGAGCATGCGCTTTCGACTATCAGTGTGGGCATGATCTCGGGTGCTGTGGGCACCTTTGAGCACCTCTCTCCTGCCGTCGAAGAGTACGTCTGCGAAAAGCTTGGACTGCAGCCGGCTCCGGTGAGCACACAGGTCATCCAACGTGATCGGCATGCCGAGTATCTGACAACGCTAGCCATCATTGGTGCGTTTCTCGAGAAGATCGCCGTCGAAGTGCGTCACCTACAACGTACGGAGGTCCTCGAAGCGGAAGAGTACTTCTCTCCGGGCCAGAAGGGCTCGTCGGCTATGCCCCACAAGCGAAATCCAATTGTCAGCGAGCGCATCTGCGGCCTGGCACGCTTGCTGCGCGGCAACGCCATGGCGGCCATTGAGAATAATGCCCTTTGGCATGAGCGCGACATCTCGCACAGCTCTGTCGAACGGGTGATCTGTCCGGATTCGACCATCACCATCGACTACATGCTGCACCTTGCAACGGGACTTGTGGATCGACTGGTGGTCTACCCGGATAACATGCAGCGTAACCTTGAGCTTACCAGCGGATTGCCCTACTCGCAATCCGTGATGCTGGCCCTTGTGCGAAAGGGTATCACGCGTGAGGATGCCTACCGCATGGTGCAGCGCAATGCCATGCGGACCTGGGAGACACGTCTGCCGCTGCGTCAGACGCTTGCCGAGGATGACGAGCTGATGGCACAAATGTCAGCAGACGAACTCGATGCCATCTTTGATCCTAACCGCATGCTTAAGAACGTCGATACGATTTTCCATCGGTGTGGGCTGAGTGAATGACACGCCGACTTGTGGTGGTCTCAGCCGCGATTGTCGCAGCTGTGGGTATCGGACAGCTCGTGGCAAACGTCGAAGATGAAGGAAAGCTTCTGGCTGAACGCTACTGTGCATCGTGCCACCGTATGCCGCTTCCAGAACATCTCGACAGATCCACGTGGCTGACAAAGGTCTTTCCGATGATGCGCGAGTATCTGGGACTCGACACCAAGACAGACCGCGAGCTTCTGCCCCATGATCTGCAGGCAATGTATCCATCGACACCGTCGATGACTGAGGATGAGTGGTTCAAGATTGCAAACTGGTACGTTGATCATGCACCGGACACTCTGCCAGCTGCGCCAGACGTGGCGATCGAAGGAGAATCCCCGCTGTTCAGGCCTCTTCGCATCGCTTCCGAGGACGTCAATCCGATGACGATCATGGTGCGCTTCGATACGGTCTCGCAGAGGATCGTTACGTCTGACGCACTATTGGGGAAGTTGTCCATTTACGGCGTCACAGGCACACTGCAGAAGACCATCGATGTTGGTGGACCCGTGAGCTCGGTCGCGCTTCGTGGTTCTACGTGGTATGTGACCGATATGGGCAAGCTGCTGCCACACGATTCTGCGGTGGGCGGTCTCGTGACAATCACGTGGAACGGCGATCAGTTCACAACAACGCGGATCATCGACTCGTTACGTCGGCCGACGCACGTCAGCGTTGATGACCTCAATGGAGATGGCCGAGACGACCTGTTGGTGTGTGAATATGGAAACCTTCTCGGACGCCTCGGCTGGTTTGAGAAAACCGCACGGCGTTGGAGATATCATGAATTGGTCTCGCAGCCCGGTGCGATTCGCACGGAGATCCGAGATGTTAACGGCGACGGTCGGAAGGATATCATCGTCCTCATGGCCCAGGCTCGTGAGGGACTTTTTGTTCACGTCAATCGTGGCAAGGGGCGTTTTGAGATCCAAGAACTTCTGACCTTTCCCCCAAGCTACGGTTCGTCTTCATTCGGCTTTGCCGATGTCGATTCCGATGGACGTGATGAGCTTTTGGTGACCACGGGAGATAACGGCGATTATCTCATGCCACCCTACAAGCCCTATCACGGGGTGTACGTATGCTCGCTGGATAAGTCGGGTCGAGTGATTCAGAAGGAGCTCCGTCGGCTTGATGGAGCATATGGCGCAATGGTGCGTGATTTTGATTTAGATGGACAGCAGGATCTTCTGGCGTACAGCTACTTTCCGAGACTTGAGCGTGGATCTCACGACTTCATCCGTCTCGAGACGTCGGCCTTTACACAGCGCATGAAAACATGGACGCTGCCCATGGCCGACCAGGGGCGCTGGTTGCCGAGCGACCTAGCCGATGTTGACGGTGACGGTGACGTCGATGTTGTGCTCGGCAATGTGTCGATCGGTCCCGGACGCATCACCGATGATCAGTCAGCCGGATGGCGTGAAGGACGCCTCAGAGCGCTCATTCTCGTAAACACGACGCGCGACTAGAGTCCGGATGCTCGCTGAAGCCACAGTGGCACCGTGAGGAGCGATGCATCGCTGATAAAGACCACAAGGACAAGACCGTCAATGTCTGGATCGATCGTGAATGTAAGCCCCCTGCCATCGATCGCACGGTAGTGAGCAAGGGGGCGACCCAGCACATCGCTGATGACAACCTCATCGGACATGGTTGTGATCGAGCGACCTTTCATGCTGAAAGTAGGTGTGTCGGAAAACATGCGCCGGCGTCCTGCTTGCATGCACAACCCGTCGAGCGTGAATTGCCCGTGTCGTCGTTGCACAGTTATCGAAGCATCTGTTAGTCGAACGCTGTCAATGCTCAGCTGCACGGATGCTGAGTCACCAAGCACCGCCCGCAGCTGATCGCGTCGATACGTGCTGGTGGCCATAGTCAGCCTGAATGGAAACTGCATACGGGTTCGTCCACGGCTTACCGTCGAGGGAGCGCCCAAGGGCATGAGGACATTCGGGTGCGTCGAGACATAGGCGACACCCTCGATCGTGCGCGTTGGAGTTGATGTCGATCGAACATTCAAGTAGATGTCTACACTATCGCCAGGACGTGCTCGTACTTCGCCAATGCTGACGATCAGAGCCGGTGATGACGGTATCACACGCACATAGATACTGTCGATCCGAGAACACCCATCATCGCCCGTCAGAAGTGCGCGATACCATCTTCCGGTCTCCACCGGGTGTGTTTGGAGTGAATCTCCAATGACGGTCCCGACGTCGTCTAGCCACTGTGTGCGGATAGCCCCTTCGGACCAAAGTGTTGCGTGTGAGCCAAACGCTATGACAGTGTCAGAGCTATGCAGGAGCATTCGATTAATGCGTCCTTCAACCGGCTTCCACGGCGAAATGGATGACGTCAACGTGCCATCGGCCCCTGGCTCGGCACCGTGACGTATGATGCTATCTGAGGAGAACTGTGTGTGGGCATCGCCGGCCGATCCGCCCGTTCGTTCCACACGAACCGCTGCAGGCAATGGAACTGTTGAGACGACGCTGCCGCCTCCCCCACCGCCACCCGGACCGCAGACAAAGAGCGTTGAATGGGTCGAGCCGCCATGTCCACCCCGCACGCTGATGAGTCCGGCGCCCTCAATGCTCATGGCATCGATCATGATAACCCCTGCACCGCCCCCTCCGCCACCGGCGTCATGGCCAGCATCGTGGCCGTTGGTTCCATCTGCGCTGATGGCGCTTGAACGAGCTAGGCGAAGATGACGAGCTCGGATGATGATTGCGCCGCCACCGCGTCCACCACGTCCAGCATCCAGGTCATTTCCATGACCGGATGCTCCTGATGAGCCAAAGATGATTCGTCTACCATCATCGGGTGGACGTCCGGACAGTCCTGTTGATGCGCCTGCGTTGGCAAAGGCCGTTGAAGATCTTCCGCCCCCTCCACCATTTCCTATCGAAGCTCCTCCCGCACCGCCAGAGTTATGCGGCACTCCGGCGGGGGTCGCATCAAGCCATGACAACGCGAGGTCTGTGCGTTGTGCGCTGGTGCATGCACCAGCGCCAGCCCCCGGACTGTGCCTGATGCGCATGCTTGCTTCCGGCGAGATCGTGTCGCCTGTGTTCCACGCCCGCAAGGGCTGGAAATACCCCATGCCAGTTGCCGTTACCGACGCATCGATGGTCAGCGTATCGTCCGACCAGATGGCAACGATGCCGCCATCATAGCCGTCCCATGGTTGCGGCACGATGCGCTGGTCGATGATCCCTGCACGGGGCTCCATAGCCCGAGTGACCTGCAGATGTTCTGGCCAAACAATGTCGTCCGGGAGTCTGAATCGAAAGTAAAGTCGGTTGCCAATAATCGTGTCGATGACATTCCACGACCATGAACCGACTGCGTGCGGATCGTCGGTGGTACGATGCTGACACACGGGAACGTGCACAACAACTCGATTCTGGGACTGAAAGAGTTCCGGCCGTCGAACGCGCAGAGAGGAGGTGCACGCATCGGCATCCCATGCCCAGGAACTGCGCACGATTACAGGTGAATCCTCTGCCGTGAGAAGTGTCAGAAGGAGTAGCAGCGCCATCGCTGGATCTCCTGATCGTACCAGAGTTCGATCATGTCATCGATCTCCAGTGTGAGCGTCTGTCCATTCTTGATTCGAATGCGGTCGGCCGCATCGGCTGCAGGGTGTTCATGAACGAGCTCGACGTGGCCCTGCGTTACGAGAAGTGTTAGGACTCGATCAGATGCATCCGAACGGATGCCACTGATGGTACTACCGCTGGCGTCACCGACAAGTCTGACAACCGTTCCACCGGCAATGGTCAGTAGCGTGGCCTCCCCAGGGGGAAGCTGCATGTTGGGTGTTGGATTGAGGGCCAGTCCGCTAAGACGCGTCATGCCGCTGGACATGAAGTGATGCGCAAAGGTCCGATTACGTGTGATCACATCGCGAAATGTCGATGTCTGAAATGGTATCGGTAGCAGAGGACGAACGCCTCCCAGGATCACATCGCCACCCGCACACAATAGGGCGATCTGACCTGTGTCGGTGAGGAACCCGCCACCAATTGCCACCGTCACTCCAGAAGATGCAGCACTGGCAGTCCCGTAGACGCCGAGCGTAGTTCCGGCGTTTGCCGTCGCGGTGTTCTCGCCACGTCCGAACACACCTACCGAGAATGTTTGCGTACCTCCGATTCCACCACGCTGCACAGAGCCAAGCACTCCGGTGATCGTGTCAGCCGCGATGCCAGAGTTTGTAGCGGCGTGACCCCGTACGCCGATGCGCTCTGCAATTGGCAGCGTTTCATAGGTCGATGACTGCGAAACTCCGAGCATGCCCATGCCACCGGTATTGGCCCTGGCGATAACACCAACGTGTTGTGCGCCCGAGGCCACAACCTCGATCCCGCGCCGTGGCGGAGTGGTTCCTCCAATATCGAGCGCAACGCCGCTGCCGGAGGTGAGAGCGTTGTAGCGAATTCCCGTTCCTCCCGTGATGTCGATGCCTGTGCCTAAGCTTGGCCGGCCGGACCCTGCTGGTCCGCCGAGGCGCACTCCTGTTCCCAATCCGTTTGATTGACTAGACAGGACGATCCCGGCATCGTTGATTCCGGAGGCTCCGATGTCGCGTACGAGCAACCCCGTGCTCGCTGTCGTTGCGTCGAGTGAGATCGTCAGCCCCCTGCCGCCCTGCCCAGCGATCGATCCAATGCGCATCAGCTCCAGCGGAGCTGCGCCGATACCCAGACCAATGGTGACCGGACCGAGGAGCCAGGTATTCCCGGACTGACCGATCTCGAGTGCACGCGTCTGTGACGCCCCCGTTACGATGCGCAGCGGGAGTGCATTTGACGAGCGATTGGAGATAACCAGCGGCAATGGTGAGGCATTGTCGATGCGACTGGTGGTAAGCATCTGTGCGTTGATGTGCGGAGCAAACACAGCAAGCCAGGGTGCCAGCCACAACAGGACGGCATGAGGGAGACGATGAAGCATGGTTGTATCAGGGGGCTTACATCGGTGGGAGGATCATCCACGCAATGCGATCGGTTGCCGCAAGGGGTGTCGACGTCTCGACGGTGAAGGTATCGGCTGCAGCGTCCACCGTCGTCACGGATAGTGAGATCGTCGTACCAGCTGCGTTGATCATTGTGACGATCGGAATCGCACCGGTGGGAATGTCTGCTCCAGCGGTGATCGTGTGTATGTGGTTGCCAGGCGTTGGGATAAAGAGTCCACGTGCAACTTCGGCGATCGCACTGCGCCAGCTCATCACTCCAGTAGTCGTTGATGACAGTACCATGCCTGCCGCAGCGGGGGCCTGCTCGGGAAGCGTGTAGGTAACATCCCCTGCCTGCGTGGACGCTCGAAAGGCCGTGTAGTTTGTTCCGGATGCACTTGGTTCAGCAAATCGAAGCTCAGTGGCTGCTCCTGTGTTTGACAGAAGGATCGTACGGGCAAGATCGATCGGAGCTTTGGGTGCTGAGGTGCCGAATCCGATCCAGCCCTGGCTGGGGCCAGCCACCCCGACTACGCGTATTGCCTCAGTGGCGTTGGCAGCGATGACAAGGTCCTGAGCGTTTCTTGTGCCCAGATATTGCTGTCCTGGCGCGATACCTCCGGAACGTACATCCGATCCGGACAAACTCCAGAAGTCGGTGGTACTCCAGCCAAGTGCAGCCGTGCTGCCGGTCACCGACTGGATTGTCATAACCTGTCCCGACTCGCCGATCGTGGTGGGCAACATGAGTGAATAAGACGTCACTCCGGTGGAGGGAATCGTTAGTCCGATGGTCGAAGGCTGAGCGTTGCGCAGTTGTAGCGTTCCGGTCGTGAGACTTTGTGCCTGCAGGTGAAGTGAAAGTGCCTCCAGTGTCATGATGGACAAAAGGAGGTGAATCAATGGGCGCATAGAAACCTCGACGTATAGGTGAATGAAATGAAGGGTTATCAGGGAGTAATGGACCATTCGATACGCTCATCCGGCAACAGCGGCGCTGATACTGTGAAGATGAGCTCGTTACTACCGGTATCTATATCAAGCTGCACCGCAAGCGTCGTTGTGGGCGAGACACTGCGAAAGGTTACGCGCGCAGTGGTCGTCAGTACCGTCGATGGTCGAACCCGGTAGGTGGCCGCGAGCCCATCTCCGGCTATACTGCCGCGCTCGGGGGCAAGCGGAGCCGCCGAAATCGTAAGCGTCGTGCCATCACGCTGCACACGGATGCCGTTGGAACCACGCAGTGACACGGGCCCCGAGAGCTCATTGAGCGACGTCACCAACCCGGTCGCTCTCGGGTCAAGCCGTGCGGCGACATCTGCATAACCGGCATGTAGTGCTGATGTCAGAGGTATGATCTCTTGGCGCGGCTTGCGCTCGCTCTCGCTTTCCAGCGTCAGGCCGATGAAGGCCCGGACCCCTCGCAGCATCGTGTCGGCAAGTGCTACGGTGCGACCAAGCACGATCTCACTGCGTCCAGCAATAATCTCGGCAACAACCGATTCCTCCCAAAGAGGAGCGGTAGTGAAGGGATCATCGTACCAGCGAACGACGAGTCGATGCAGACCGTCATCTGGTACGGGGCTGCCAAACACTGCCGTCACAGTCACCTGCAGTGGCGCTTGAGCTCGGCATGTCAGATGTGCAAGACACACGCTGACAAGAAGGATCATCTGTTGTATCGAAGACGTTGTCATACGTCCTCGAGCAGATTTTCAGGAAAAACGTGACGCGCTTCGAGAAAAAAAGTTGACGAGCACCATGGACAGGGCTGTGATCACAAGTCCACCGACCTCACGTTCAATCTCGCCATCCCACCAATGACCGCTTGTCTGAAGGGACAGCATAAAAGCCCATAGACCGTATCCAAATGAGAGGAGCAATGAAAGGCTGCGGATGATCCTGGTCACTGAGCGAATCATGCTACCAAGGCAAACAAACGCGGCCAGGCCATAGGCCATAATCCAGATGCCAGCATCGACGTCGTTGAACTGCACTGAAACGAACAGGCAGAATATCACGGCCAGACAGACACTGATGACATTGGAGATTCGATTCATTTGAAGGCAACTAGAATGATCAATGAAACAGCACCGGCAAGGGCCAGTATGTCATGCCTCCTCGATGCGCGTGGGCGCGTCAGCGGCAGTAGCACCAGTACAGAAGCCAAGGGGATATGGAGTAGCGCAGGAGTTTGCTCGATGTTCCATAGGAAGGCCAGACACGTGCATCCGAACAGCACATGATGCCAGCGTCCGAAAGAGCGCTGACGATATCGGGCAACAAGGCCAAGGAGCATCGCTGCACCATACAGCACGATAAGGGTCAGAAGTGATTCATGCACCGCCGGCATCTCAGAGAAGCCCACGATCGAGGGAATCGCGATAGAATCGGCGGAACATGTTGACGTCCGACAGGATCATTGCCAACCGTCGGCTATTTGCCGAGTCAGCGGATGCACGTCCTTCTGTTCTGCGAGAGAGCATCAGGCGCGTGGCTGAGCTTCGCACCCATTGATACTCGCTGGCCGACATCGTAAAGCGATTCAGCATGCGCACGAGTTGAGCATCAATCTCACGCTGCGGAGCATTTCCCAACGCCATGGAGTCGAGTTGGCGAGATATCTCATGCAGCACCATGATCTGTGATGGACGCAACAGACCATCGGTCGGAGGTAGATAGTTTTCTTTGTTGACGATCTGTGATCGCAGGCCGGGATCCTTCTGACGGATGATCCCGAGGCTCATCTGGGCTTCAAAGAGGAGCCCCCTGACAAAGAGAAACAGGTACGTGCCACCTGCAACGACCAAGACCGCGACGGTGATATGGAACAGTCTTCGCATATCTGAGGACCGTTCAGGACTCTACCGCAGAGGACTCTTCAAACAGGGCTTCAACAAATGCCACACTGTCGAAGGTCTGAAGGTCATCGATCCGCTCACCGACGCCAATGTAGCGCACTGGGATGCTCATATTATCGGCGATGGCGATCACTGCCCCGCCCTTGGCCGTACCATCGAGCTTAGTTAAAACAATTCCCGTGATCGGTGCGACCTTGGTGAACTCCTTGGCCTGCTGCAGCGCGTTCTGGCCGGTAGTGGCATCAAGCGCAAGGAAGATGTCATGGGGCGCGTTGGGATGGATCTTCTTCATGACCCGACCGATCTTCTCGAGTTCCTGCATCAGTCCCTGCTTGTTATGCAAGCGTCCCGCCGTGTCAATGATCACAACATCCGTCGAGCGTGCCTTGGCTGCTGTGAGCGTATCATACGCCACGGCTGCTGGGTCTGCCCCATGTTGTTGTTGCACGATATCCACTCCGGCTCGTTGGGCCCAGACTTCAAGCTGTTCGTTGGCAGCTGCCCGGAAGGTATCAGCCGCTCCAATGAGCACAGACTTACCGGCACGCTTATAGTTATGAGCCAGCTTGCCGATGGTTGTTGTCTTACCCACGCCGTTGACGCCGATCAGCATGATGACATGGGGCTTATCAGTCTCGTCAATGGAAAACGTAGCATCAGCGGCCGCTGTCGGTGACTCCAGTAGGAGCGACGCGATTTCGTCTTTCAGCAGCTCTACGATGGCGTCAGAGTTCGTGACGTTGTCGTTGCGTACGCGCTGCTTGAGGCGTGCAATGATCTTCTCGCTGGTAGCCACGCCAATATCTGCTGTGATGAGGATCTCTTCGATCTCGCCCAGGAGAGCATCATCTATCGTACGGCCGCTTAGGAGCGCGCGGAGCTTGCCCACAAAGGACGACCGTGTCTTGGAAAGTCCTTCCTTTAGTCGATCGAAGGAAAGAGCGTCGGCGACCCCGGTGAGTCGTTGCTTGATCTTATCGAAGAATCCCATACATCCTTTTGCCGTATTGCCACAAAGATACCGCCATGGCAGCTGTGGATAGAGCCATGAGAGCACTAACCGCCGGGTGGGTCGAGGTGATGAGCAATGAGAGAATACCGCTAAGGGCTATACTGGTCACGGCAATCTTTCCGCTCATCAGTGACGGAAGCACAAGCTTATGCCGGAGCTTGAGCCACCATCCGAAACCAAGGATGATGACATCCCGGGCGATGATCACCGAGGCGAACCAGCCAGGTATGATCTGCTTGTAGAGCATGACCAGCATCACAGCACCGACAAGAATCTTGTCGGCAATAGGATCGATGATCATCCCCCACTCACTGACGGTTCCCGTGCGTCGTGCAACAAACCCATCGAGCCAGTCGGTGATCGCTGCGGCGATACACCACCTGAACGCCGTTACGTTTTCTCCAGCAAGCAGCAGATAAACGATCGGGATCGTCATCACACCGCGCAGAGCGGAGATCAGATTCGATGCCGTAAAAATGGTCTTCAGTGGTGTCTTCATGATCGGTATGTACCCTTGAGCCAGAGAGCGCTGTGCAACATTAGCGATGTTCCGATTCCGACGAGTGCTGGTTGCGCTGTTTGCGAGATCAATGCCCAGGTAGCGACGGTCGCCGGGACGAGGATTGCAATGAGAATCGTTGACGTGAAGTGGGGCGCATGGCGCGTATGGCTCAGTACTGTGGGCACGAGCAGTGCGCTGACAACGATCGATGCAGCTCCGAAGATCAGATCGATGATGCTTGGTACCGCTATGGCGATCAGAGCTCCGAGTATAATCGTCAGAGCAAGTCCTAATCGGTAGCGTCCGCCCCATGCGGTGATCTCGGGACGCAATGCCGGTAGAACATCATCAGCAAGGGTCGTTGCACTAGCAAGGGCATAACCGTTGAGCGTTGACGATACAGCTGCAATGATCCCAGCCAGTACAAGCCCCCTGCCCCATGGGGGCAGGATGATCTGAGAGAGTGCGAGATAGGATGTTGAAATGTCGGATGAAGCCACGTGCTGCGCGGCAGCAAGACCGCAGAGGAGTTGCAGGACGTCGAACACCACCCAGCAGGCTACACTCCAGAGAATGGCCCTGCGGGCTATGGATTCGTTTCTGGCCGAGGCCGTGCGCACATAGATCGTTGGATCGATAAACGTCTGCATGGCAATGATCCACCAGCTGGCAATTCCGGCCCAACCGAGAGTTCCGGGAACGTTCAGCAGTTCAGTACGGAGAAGTGAACCATCAGTGTGGGACTGTCCTGGATAGGTCATGGCGGCAACGGTCAGCACCAGCATCCCTCCGTACATGAGGACGACTTGAATGACATTCGCATAGGCATCGCTGCGCAACCCTCCGACGGCCACATAGGCAACCGAGATAACCGTACCGACAAGGATGGCAGAGGTAAGGGGCATGCCCGTCAGATGAACGAGAACGTAGCCGAGCATGAGCTGATAGGATGCCGGGACCGTGATCACAAGGAGCAGAGCTGCTGCCAGGCGACGCGCTGCAGGACCATGAACGTGGCCGAGTTGTTCCGGGATGGAGGCCGCCATGCCTGAGCGAATCCGTCGTGAAAGCCAACCAGCATAGGCAACGGCCACGAGGTAATATGGCACGCCAAAACACAGGATGAAGACAACACCATAGCGCATCACAAACTCACCGGAGGCGAGCACGGCCCCATACCACGTCGCTACGAGCGTGGCTACCAGCAATGGAAGACTCATCGAACGTTCTGCTAGCAGGAAGTCAGACCGCCCCTTGCGGCTGCCAACGGCACCGGCGATGTGGACGGCCACGAGACTGCCGATCACAATCATGATTTCGGTAACGTTCATCAGCCGACCGCTCCGGAATCATCAGGGTCCGTCGTAATGATCCGATTGAGAAAACTCTGTCGATGCTCGGAGCACGGCCCATGCTTGCGCAGCGCATCGCGGTGATATTGCGTCCCATACCCTTTGTGTTGGGCAAAGCCGTAGGCAGGATGCCGTGGGTGCAGCTGATCTCGCAGCACGGTATCGCGAGCGGTCTTTGCCAGAATCGAAGCTGCCGCGATGGAGAAACTGGTAGCGTCGCCCCCAATGACCGTTGTGTGGTCGATCGTGTGAGATTTGAAACGGTTGCCATCGATCACCAAATGGCATGAATCCTTTGCTCGGGCAAGTTTAGCGTAACAAAGGTCAACCGCCTCGTGCATTGCTTCGAAGGTTGCCTGTAGGATGTTGATCTCATCGATGATGGATGCCGGTCGCATGCCGATGGCCCATGCCAAGGCGCTTTGTCGAATCTCTTCAGCCAGGCGTTCACGGAGCTCCGGTCTTACTTTCTTGGAATCGTTGATTCCGTCTGGAATCTGATCGGGATGCAGAACCACGGCAGCTGCCACCACGGGGCCTGCCAGGGCCCCACGTCCGGCCTCATCTACACCGATGGTAACAAGCCCCCTGTCAAGGAGTGCATATTCTGCGTCGAATGAAATCACGGCGCAAAACTACATCCGACACCTGCAAGCCTACTGCTGGCCGATGAATCCGAGGAACTCGGCGCGCAGAACCTTATTGGATGCAAGCTCTCCGCGCATCACCGACGTAACCATGACGCTACTATCATGAGCTTCAACGCCGCGGGCGATCATGCAGTAATGACGTGAGGAGATCACCACACCCAGGGCGATAGGATCGAGGATCTCAGTGAGAAAGTCGGCGATCTGTTCGCCAAGTTCTTCCTGGATCTGCCCGCGTCGGGAGAACCATTCAACGATGCGGGTGAACTTTGACAAGCCAATGACCTTGTCACGTGGCACGTAGCCAATGGCGCACGTTCCGTTGATCGGCTGCCAGTGATGCGAGCATACGCTCATGACCTTGATTCCCTTGGAGATAACCAGCTCATCCACATTCTGCCGGTTCGGGAACACCGTGATCTTCGGGGCTCCTGAGTATCTACCGGCAAAGAGCTCTGTAACCCACATCCGTGCCAGGCGGAACGGACTGTCGGTGCTGTTGGGGTCATTCCGGTCAATGCGCAGTACGTCAAAGATCTCAGAGAATTTCTGTTCGAGTCGCGCGATCATCTCCGCGCGCTCCTCTTCTGAAAGAGGCATTGATCCATTGGCATCGAAAAGGGGCTTCCCTGTGCTGCTGACCGTCGGATACAGGCTGCCGGTTTTCAGAAGGTGATGTTCTAGTTCTGCATCGTCGAGGTCAAGCAGAGCCTGACGCTTGTTTCCGTTGGTGGCGTTCATTGGTGAACCTCCAGATGGGATGTCGCGGCGGCGAGGTCATATATCGGAATCGAGACCGGTGCGCCGAAATATTCGGCCATGTTCTGTTCGGATTCGTACACCTTGATGCAATGAAGCTCTCCTGATGGCAGCCGTCCATCTAGCTGCTGCCAGAACAAAACGCATAGATTTTCGACCGTTGGAATAAAGCCCCGGAGAAAATCGACGTCATAGTTGAGGTGCTTGTGATCTACCTTGTCGATGATCAGCTCATCGAGCAGATCCTTCAGACGCTTGAGATCGATCACATAACCCGTTAGTGGGTCGGGAAGCCCTTTGACCGTGACCTCCATGACATAGTTATGACCGTGACCCAGCGGGTTGTTACACTTGTCAAATACCGCTTCGTTTCGTTCGTCCGAAAACGTCGGATTGTAGAGCCTATGGGCGGCTGAAAACGCGGCTTTGCGTGTGACATAGATCATGTCGGACCTCGGAATTGTGCAGATGGAGGAACGTTGGACGGAGGAGAAAACCCTCTTGGGCGCGGAATGGTTCCGCTGATGTGATGGGCCACAGGCGCTCGAGGACGACAGATGTTGGATATTTGCAGGGAATGAACATGCAATCTACGATCAGAATAGGGCTCATCGGGAACGGAAGGGGCATGAGACTTCTTGCTTTCCTGGCATTGGTGTGCGTTTCTTCCGCGTCTCTGCCAGCGGCAACAGAACCGGCGTTGGGTTCCCTTCTTAACCCGCGGCAGGCTATGAGGGCTACAGGTACGGTCTCGGTTCAGGGGGCGATGAGCATCAGCGGAGTTCCATTCGATGCCACGCTGCATTCCGATACGATCGTCGTGAACACGGGATCTCCATTCGGGATGAAAACCAGCAGCGTCTATGCCCGCGCCGACACGTTTGTTGTTCTGAATTACCTGACTCGTCAGGCAATCGATGGGGACCCCCAGTCGGACAAGCTCTCGGGCATGTTGCCTATTCCACTTGGCATCAACGACATCCGGAGTCTTGTGCGGGGAGTACCTCCGGGTGACCTCGCGTCGTTCGTGTTCCAGGCACGACGTCAGGACGGCAGTCTACTCTTCCGCAGGCGCGATACGGCCACGGTTGAATTTGCCTTGGTTGATTCAGTCTCGCGCACCTTACGGCAGTATCAGCGTAAGGAGGCCGGCGGTCGAACGCTTCTGAACGTCACCTATGGCAGCTATCGTTCTTCGGGTGACGTCATGGTCCCCTACGGGGTCGATGTGACGGCTAATGATGAAGCCCAGAAGGTGCAGTTCCGTTTTGACGACGTGCAACTGGTAGCACCGACAGAGCCACTTCGCCCTTTGCCTATCCCGTCATCGTTCACGCGGGTGACGCTGAACTGATGGTCACTCGCGGACGCATCGTCGCTATGTTCGTCCTGGTCGCCGCTTTCGCGGTCGCTCGGTCGGCAGCTCAGGACACGTCCCGCGTCAGTCTGCAGCAGGATCAGGAATCAACCGACACCGTCGTCATTTTCACCGCTCGAGACAGCGCCCATCTGCGCGTCAACGACCGCACGCTGACCCTGCGCGGTAACGCTCGCGTGGATATGCGCGAGCAGCGTCTTGAGTCAAGTCTGATTATCATCGACTTCAACGCCGGTATCATGCGTGCCCAGGGCGCTCGTGATTCGACCGGCGCGATCACGGGCTTCCCGATGTTTCGTGATGCTGGAACAGAGTATGCTGGAAAGAGCATGGTGTACAACTTTCAGACCCGAAAGGGGCGAGTGGAGTTCGGCGAAACGGCCATAGACGGCGGGTACTACTATGGCAGTGCTATCAAACGGGTGGATGAAACAACTGCCTTCATCAATGGTGGGTGTTACACCACGTGCGACGCTCCCCACCCGCATTTCTACTTTACATCGCCGAAGATGAAAGTTGTGGCCAATGACAAGATCTTTCTTGATCCGCTGATCTGGTATGTGGATGACGTTCCGGTCTTTGCCCTGCCACTGGGGATGTACTTCCCCATTGAGCGCGGACGCCGCTCGGGTATCATCGTACCCTCGCCGGTTGTAACGGCCGACCGTGGCGTGGTGCTGCAGAATCTTGGGTACTACTTCGCGATCAGTGACATTGTGGATGCCGAGATTACGACGGATCTGACCACCAAAGGGGGCTTCACGCTGTTCGGAAGGGGCCAGTATGTCGTGCAGGATCGCATGCGTGGAAACGCCGAGGTCCAATTCGGATACACACGCTTTTCCGTGACCCAGCCATACAACATGAATCTGGGTTTTCGACTTTCCCATTCACAGCAGCTGCGTCCTGGTGAGAGCCTTGTCGCAGATGTATTCTATGGCACGCAGCGATTGCTTCAGAATACCTCGCTCAATCCCAATGACCGCGTCCGGCAAAACGCCCGCAGCAACGTATCCTACCAGCGCACATTCTACAATGGCATGACGTTCAATGCGGCGTACTCGAGCGATCAGAATCTGGTCAACGGATCCGTCACCCACAGCCCAAGTGTCAACTTCAGTATTCCGCAGTTGCAGCCCTTTGCGGGCGTTGCCACGGCTGATTCGTGGTTGTCCGAAGTGCAGTTCTCCTACCGGGCTACCGGACGCTACACGGCCAGTTCTTTGCGCAGCACCGACACAGGTGCGTTCACCGTCAGTGAATCATCCGTGATCGAACACCGTCCGTCGATGACACTCACTCCGAAGCTTGGCTACCTGATCGTTGCCCCTTCTCTGAGCTACTCGGAGAATTGGTACTTCCAGCGCTTCACCCAAGGTGTGAGGTCATCCGACAGCACCCTGGAAACACGCCGTGAGGGTGGTTTTTTCCGGGAGTACACCTACGGAGTCGGAGTGAACGTTTCGACGTTTCTCTACGGTCTGGCCTATCCAAAGGTCTTGGGTATTCAGGCAATCCGTCACACCCTGCAGCCGAGCATTGGTGTAACGTATGTGCCGAATCAGTCGGATACGTCGTTGGGGTTCTTCGGGCAGTACACCAGTCCGGTGACGGGTCAGACCATCTCCTATCCTCGGTTTGGCTCCGGCTCTGGTCTGGCGTCACGTCAGACACAGATGCTGGTAACAGGTTCGTTTCTGAACCGGGTATCGATTAAGACAATGGATGGAGATACTGTTGGCAAGCCATTGGAAATCTTCACACTTGCATTGAATACTTCTTACAACTTGGCGGCTGATTCACTGGGGCTTGCACCGGTGTTTTTCAATTTTCGAACGCCGATGCTCGATGCTCTGGAGTTCAATCTAAGCGGAACGCTCAACGCCTACGATCAGGTTTTGGCGTCCGACCCGGCCACCGGACGTCAGACCTGGCGCGACGTGAGCACGAGTGTGATGGCTGCCGGCAAGGGGCTCGCCCGTCTGACCAATCTCAACCTGCAGATGGGTTCGCGGTTTTCCTCGCAAGGGGTCAGCCCTACGCGAACAAATGGTCAGGGGGCAGATAGCAGCGTCCCCTCGAATGACCTTCGGTCGCGGTTTGATAGTCGGCTGAATGCCGAACAGGAACGATCGGACATCTACGGTGACATGACTCCCGGCTGGTCACCCCTTGCCATTCCGTGGGAAGTATCGGGTCAGATAGTCTATAGCTACTCGAGACCCAATCCGGACGCTGCGTTTCAGTCTCTCAATGCCGTGATTCGGGGGTCCTTTTCCCTGACGCCCACAACGCGTGTGGGCATCTCCGGATCCGTCGATCTACTCAACGGTGAGGTCCTGAACCCGATCATTGACATCAGCAAACAGATCCATTGCTGGTACCTGACGCTCAACTGGGTGCCGCTGGGATTCAACCGGGGCTTCTTCCTGCGCTTTGGGGCTACTGCCCCGCAGCTCCGGGATCTGGTCATTCCTAAACAATCGACGCCGTTGTATCGGTAGTCGACTCCGTAACTTGCAGTCATGTGTGGAATCGTAGGATACATCGGCACAAAGCCGGCATCGCCGCTGATCGTCAGCGGCCTGAAGCGTCTTGAATACCGCGGATACGACTCGGCCGGAATCTGCTGCATCACTCCTGATGGCCTTGGCATTGCCAAGAAGGCCGGACGGGTTGTTGACCTCGAGCGTGCGGTCGATGTGCATGCCCTAGAGGGTACGGTGGGTGTTGGCCATACCCGCTGGGCAACGCACGGCGTGCCCAACGACGCCAATGCGCACCCTCATACGGACATGAGCGGGTCCATTGCCCTAGTCCATAACGGGATCATCGAGAACTATCTGACGATCAAAAAGAAGCTGCTCAGCGCCGGATATACGTTCCGTTCGGACACGGACAGCGAAGTGCTCGCCGTGTTCATCGGCATGCTCTACGAGACGCTCAACGACCTGGAACTGGCAGTCCGTACGGCACTTGCCGAGGTTGAGGGCACCTTCGGAATTGTCGTTGTCAGCACGCACGCCCCGGACATGGTGATCGCGGCGCGTCGAGGAAGCCCCCTGATTCTGGGCATCGGAAACGGCGAGTATCTCGTTGCATCTGACGCCTCGGCCGTCATCTCCCATACCCGTCAGGTTGTGTACCTGCAGGAGAACGAGATGGCGATCCTGCGCAGGGACGGTTTTGCCACAAAGACCATCGAGAACGTTGACACTCGTAGCGTCGTCGAGGAGATCGCCTTTGAACTTGAGCAGATTGAACGCGGTGGCTTTGAGCACTTCATGCTCAAAGAGATCTACGAACAGCCCATCACGTTCCGTGATGGCTTTCGTGGACGTTTGCGCGCCGATGATGGCACCGTTCGTCTGGGTGGCCTTGCCAGCGTGGCCGACAAGCTTCGTGCGGCACCGCGCATCATCATAACAGCCTGTGGCACTTCATGGCATGCCGGGCTTGTGGGTGAGTATCTCATCGAGACGCTTGCTCGTGTTCCTGTTGAAGTCGAGTACGCAAGCGAGTTCCGATATCGTAATCCCATCATCAATCCGGACGATGTGGTCATTGCTATTTCCCAGAGCGGAGAAACTGCCGACACGCTTGCGGCCATTCGTGAGGCAAAGCTCAAGGGGGCGACGGTCATTGGAATGGTCAATGTTGTGGGCAGCACGATCGCTCGGGAAACAGATGCCGGTGTGTATCTGCACGCTGGACCCGAGATTGGTGTGGCTTCGACCAAGGCCTTTACCTCGCAGCTCTGCGTTCTGACCCAGTTTGCTCTGTACCTGGGACGGATGAAGAACCTCTCAGCAGAGCAGGGCAAGGCAATTGCTGACGAACTAGAGCTGATCCCTGAACACATTACTCGCATTCTCGACGATGTAGAGCCCATCCGAAAGATTGCACGTCAATATGCTGGAGCATCGAACTTCCTCTACCTCGGACGGGGCGTCAACTTCCCTGCCGCCCTCGAGGGAGCGCTCAAGCTCAAGGAGATCTCGTACATTCATGCCGAGGGGTATCCTGCGGCAGAGATGAAGCATGGTCCGATTGCTTTGATCGACGAAAACATGCCGGTGGTGTTCATTGCACCGAAGGACGAGATCTACGAGAAGGTCCGATCGAATATCGAGGAGGTGCGGGCACGGAACGGTCAGGTGATCGCTATTGCCGATCAGGACGATGACCGTATCGCCGATGTAGCAACACACGTGATTCGCGTTCCCCGAACACTGCCAATGCTAACGCCGATCCTGACGTCGATTCCACTCCAGCTCTTGGCGTACTTCATCGCCGTCGAACGCGGCTGCAATGTGGATATGCCCCGCAACCTGGCCAAGAGCGTCACGGTGGAGTGATCCAAAATGCCAGCTGCTGCCGAGACGGCCGAATCGATCATTACGGAACTTCACGCCGGTTCTCGCAGGGCTCTTTCGCGCAGTCTGTCGCTGATTGAGAGTACGCTGGAGTCCGATCGTGAAATCGCCTTTGCTGTCCTGGAACGCTGTGCGGCATCGTCCACCACATCATGGCGCATTGGCTGTACGGGCCCTCCAGGCGTTGGGAAGAGTACATTCATTGAGCAACTTGGGCTCCAGTTAACTGACCGCGGCAGACGAGTGGCCGTTTTGGCCGTCGACCCCAGTAGTCGTCGTACGGGCGGAAGTATCCTTGGCGACAAAGTCCGAATGCCGCTGCTATCGCAGCGTCCGCAGGCCTACATCCGTCCAACACCGTCAAAGGCTGTGCTTGGCGGTGCCGCCCCGAGTACGCGCGATGCCATCCTTCTGTGTGAAGAGGCTGGCTTTGACACGATCATCATCGAAACCGTCGGCGTTGGCCAAAGCGAGGTCGAGGTTGCCGGCATGGTCGATATGTTTCTGCTACTCGCGCTGCCGAATAGTGGAGACGATGTGCAAGGAATCAAGCGTGGGATCATGGAAGCCGCGCATACCATCATCGTCACCAAATCCGACATCGATCACACTGCCGCTCACCGGGCTGTTGCCACGCTAACGGGCGCACTGAGGTACATGCACCCGCCTTCTAACGACTGGATTACCGCCGTGCTGTCAGTGAGTAGCCTGTCGGCGGATGGTTTTAATGCCGTCATCAATGGCATTACGGAGTTCTTCGCCCCCGCGCGCTCGCACAGCCTCGAGGTTAGCAGGCAGCAGCAGCGCGGTGCGTGGTTTGATAGTGTGCTTGCTGGCGAGATTCTGCAGCAGCTGCTTTCGCGTTCGCCCCTTCGCAGTGTCTGTGATGTCGCACGTGAACAGTGCATTCATGGTCAGGTGGCACCAAGTCTGTCCGTTCATCGTCTGCTGGGCAGAATTCAACTGACCATCACGGAGGATGTATGAATCACTTCCTGACCGACATGCAGAATGCCGTATCCCAAAGCGATGCCGATGCATGGGTACTGTTCGACATGCGACGCTCAAACGATCTCGCGTGGGATGTCCTGCAGGTCGATCCCAACGCGCACTGCACCCGACGCTGGATGGTCATCATTCCGGCGCACGGACGACCCGTAAAGATCGCGCATCGGATGGAGCAGCATCCGCTGTCGCACTTATCCATCGATGCCGAGAACTATGACACGCGGGAGTCGTGGGAGCGTGTCATCGGCCAGCGGCTGGCCCCCTTCAAGCGAGTTGCAATGGAGTACTCCCCGATGGGGCGCCTTCCGGTGATCAGCCGTGTTGATGCCGGTACCATCGAGCTGATCCGATCCTTTGGTGTGGACGTTGTCAGTTCAGCAGATATGCTGCAGCAGTTCACCTCGGTGCTTTCACAGGACCAGATCGCTGGGGCATGTGTCGCTGCTGGACAGCTGCGCGAGACCGTCATGGAAGCCTTTGAATTCATTCGTGGTGCGATCCGGCGTCACGGTCGCGTTTCCGAATTCGACGTACAATCGTTTATCATGTCGGAGTTTTCCCGCAAGGGGCTGATCACGGATTCCGCTCCTATTGTTGCGATCGGGCCCAATGCGGCGTCTCCGCACTATGCCCCCTCGCGTCTGCGTTCAAGTGATATCGAATCAGACATGGTAGTGCTGATCGACGCCTGGTGTCGGCACGAATCTGCCGGATCGGTCTTTGCTGACATCACATGGGTAGGCTACACAGCCGAGGTGGTCCCGGATGACGTTGAGGCATCCTTCGGGATCATCCGCGCTGGACGCGATGCTGCGCTTGAGCTGGTGCGTCAGCGGTTTGCCTCGGGTGAGCCACTTGCCGGATACGAGGTCGATCGTGCCTGCCGTTCCGTGATTGACGAGGCGGGCATGGGGCATGCCTTTATCCATCGTACCGGACACAACATCACCACGCAGGTGCATGGTCCGGGTGCCAACATGGATGATTTCGAAACCCATGATTCGCGGCGTATTCTTCCCGGGACGTCCTTTTCAATCGAGCCTGGTATCTATCTGCCGGATCTGCTTGGCCTGCGCACGGAGATCGATGTGATCATCTCTCACGACGGTGACGTTCTCGTGCCGAGTGCACCGATACAGCAGCGGATCATTCCGATCATGTCGAAGGGCGACACGGAATGAACGCACGCCTGAGGTGTCTGTTCCAGCGATCGACATTGCTAATCGCGGCAATGATACTGTGTTCACTGATCGCGATAGCGACTCCCTTGTCTTCAGCCGATGATTCCGAAAAGTACCGCATCGCTCAGGCGTATGAGAGAAGCGGCGATCTTCGCAATGCAGCGCGGCTCTACCAGGAGCTCTATGCTGCGCAGAGTTCAAACGACATCTACTTTGGCGGAGTTGTCCGGTCCCTATCGGGTCTTGGTCAGTATGCCGCATTGATTCCCATCGTTGAAAAGCATGCGGGTCGAACAGGATCTCCAGCCCACACGCTTCTTGCCGGGACTCTCCATGCCCGTCAGAATGAACTATCAAAGGCCCGCACCTACTGGGATCGAGCCCGCTCGTTGGCAGATAATGATGAGTCCTTGCTTGTGCAGTTGGGACGCGATCAGATGGAGCTCTTTCTTCACGCCGACGCGTTGGCGACATTCCTAGCTGCGCGCGAAAAGAATGGTGCGGTGACGGCCTACTCGGATGAGATCTTCAAGCTACGTTCCGCCACTGGGGACCTCAACGGTGCTGTTGCAGATGTCCTAGCGGCCTTTACCAGCGATGCTGATGCCGTCACTGCCGAGCGTCGGCTTAGCACATTGATGTCCTTTGACAAGGGAGCAACGGTCATTGCCGCAGCACTCTCTGAGCTAGCACGTGATGATGTGCGCAACCTGCGCCTGACGGCGTGGTTCTATCGTGAGACCAAGCGTTGGGGTGATGCCTACGAGATCATTGCGTTGCTCGATACCCGCAGCCCGACTCCAGGCAGTGAACTTCTCAGTTTTGCCGATGGCGCTCGGGCCTCTGATCAGTATGAAGTTGCGCTTCGAGCCTATGACGAGGTGGCACGCCGGGCCAAGGATGCCAACATCAAGATGACGGCAGCGTTCGGTTCCGTGCGCACACTGGAACTACGGCTCCGGGTTTCTGCATCGGTAACAAACGATGAGGCACGGGAGATCATTCGTCGCTATGATGATATCATCGTCCGCTTTGGTGGCAACCCTCTGGTGGCTGATGCCCTATATTTCAGTGCGCTGCTCCATGACGATGTCCTCGGGGAGATGGATCCAGCTCGTGAGCGTCTGACGCGCTTGGTCAACACCTGGAGGTCACTTTCCCGTTCGATCGACGGTGCACTCAAGCTGGCCGACATCTATTTGGCAATCGGGCAGGATGAGCGGGCACTCGAGCTTCTTGCTACGGTCGTGAAAGGCCCAACGGGGCTGGTGGCCGACCGTGCTGACATGGCCCGGCTGCGACGTGCTGACATCTTGTTCTGGAACGGCGAGCTTGATTCGGCTAAGAAGCTGTATCAGCCCCTTGTCGAAGCCAGTGGGTCGATAGCTTCCAACGATGCCCTTGATCGGATGATGCTTCTCAATCTTGCGCTTGATGACTCGGCGGCGGTGCGCGCCATTGCCCGGGCGGACGGATTCATCGTCAGGCGTCGGCACCTCGAAGCCATCCGTGTACTCGATTCGATCATTCCGAAGATAAGAGACAGCGACCTGCGAGATCGATCGCTGTTGATGTGTGCTAGAAGTCGCTTAGTCACTGCGGACAGTGTTAGCGCGGTTGCACTACTTAAAACGATCATCGACGGCAATCCTGATTCGATCTATGGTGATAGGGCTATGTGGCTCTATGCCGACATCACCGCTAGCCGAAACGATCCTCAAGGCGCCATTCAGGTTCTTGAAGCGCTTCTTCGTAATTACCCACGTTCAATACTTGTTCCCGAGGCTCGAGAACGGATCCGTCGCCTTCGTGGCGACGGCCGTTAGGCCAGCACCACCTTCCTGAAAGATCTGCCCATGGCAACCACCACCTTCGCCCAGCTTCCCTACCGTCGCCCTGACATCGGTGCGCTATCGGAAAGCGACCAGATACTGATCAGCCGCATCCAGAGAGCGGACTCGGCTTCTGAGATCATTGCCTGCGTCGAGCAGTGGAATCGCTCACGCATCGACACCTACACAATGGCGTCGATCGCCGAGGTCAAGTTCACACAGAATGTTGCCGATGCCGATGCGAAGGCTGAAAAGCTTTTCTTCGATGAGAACGGCCCGTCGCTAACAGAGCTCGACATCAGTGTTGCACGTGCACTGCTTGCCTCACCACATAGCCAGGACGTCGCCGTCCATTTCGGTGAGCTGTTTCTGACGCGTCTGAGAAACTGGACACTCACGTTTGAACCGTCGATCAAGGATATCCTTGTGCACGAGTCCGAGCTCTGCACGCGGTATAACGAGATCACAGCATCGGCCAAGATTGAAGTCGATGGTCAGACCTACAATCTCTCAACCATCGGACGTCTTGTCATCGATCCGGACTCGGCAATCAGGCACCGTGCACACCTTGCGATGGGAAACTTCCTGCTTGAGCATGCCGAAGAGCTTGATTCAATTTTTGACCAGCTCGTAAAGCTCCGAGCCGAGAAAGCCGAAACACTTGGCTACTCTTCGTACACTGAATTCAGGTACGTCGAGTTCGGCCGTGTTGACTACACGGCTGACGACGTCGAGAAGTTTCGCGCTCAGGTTCGCCAGCATGTGGTGCCACTAGCTGCCCGTCTGCGTCAGGCCCAGGGAAAACGACTCGGTATTGAGCGTATGACTACAGCCGACGAAAAGCTGCAGTTCATCGATGGCAATCCGGTAGCCTCGGGCGATCATGACTGGATCGTCGAGCGTGCCGAAAAAATGTATTCTGAACTCTCGCCGGAAACCAATGAGTTCTTCCGCCTCATGCTCGAGGCCGAGCTGATGGACCTAAAGAGTCGTGATAACAAAGCAACCGGCGGATATTGCACAAGCTTCAGCGCCTATGGTCTTCCGTTCATCTTCGCCAACTTCAACCGGACAACGCACGATATCGAAGTGTTGACGCACGAGGCTGGACATGCCTTCCAGGCCTACCGCAGCCGTAACCTCAGCGTGCCGGAATACTTCTGGCCTACCGCCGAGGCCTGTGAGATCCACTCCATGGGCATGGAGTTTCTCACATGGCCCTGGATGGACCTCTTTTTCGAGGACCAGACCGAGAAGTTCAAATTCTATCATCTGCAGGGGGCTCTTCTCTTCCTACCGTACGGATGTGCGGTGGATCATTTCCAGCACTGGATCTATGCCAACCCGCAGGCCACGCCGGCCGAGCGCAATGCCCAGTGGAAGGAGATGGAGCGTATGTACATGCCGTGGCGCAACTCCGAGGGCTTTCCGGCTGCTGAGCAGGGCCGGATGTGGCAGTTCCAGCGGCACATCTATGAAAGTCCTTTTTATTACATCGACTATGCACTGGCCCAGACCTGCGCTCTGCAGTATTGGAAGTGGTCCGAAGGTGACAGTGCATCAGCGTTCGCGTCGTATCTGTCGATCTGCGACATCGGTGGCTCGAAGCCATTTCTGGGCATCGTCGAGCACGGACGGCTGACATCTCCGTTCAGCGATGGATGTCTGCAGGACATCGTATCCTATGCCTACAGCGTGCTTCAGGAGCGTCACCCCGACTTCATGCTTGGCTACTAATTCATAAAATGCTCCCCCTGGCCCCCTGAAACGCCTTTTTGGGTATGTCAGGGGGCTGTTTTTTTGATAGCTTTGCCGGTATCGCAATTGGCAATTAGTCTCCATTCACATCATGCGGTTTCGCATATGAACAATTTTCAACGGTTTTTCGCTTCCGTGCTCTGCAGCCTCGTGCTCGCCACGACGGTCATGCTCGGCCAGTCGCAGCCACTTACCACCTGGTCCTTGAGCAGCGGGAACTACACCTTTACAGACTGGCTCAACACCAATCTTGCAGGTTCCTATCCGAATGCCATGGTGTTCCATACGGTCGCCGAAATCGACATGCCGTCCGATGCGCCTGTCGTTGGTGACTTCAACTGCGCCTATAACCTTACGAGCGGTGCACGCATCAATGGTTTAGGTACGGGTGGACTTGGCTTCATCAACACTGGAACGACGCTCTGTAACTGTCAGTTTGTCGGCGCTGCAGTGCTCTCATTGAACACTGTTGGTCGGGCACAGATCGGTGTGACATGGACATCGTCGGTCAACAGCTCCGGATCGCGCCCTTATGCGCTGCGCTTGCAGTACCGTCTCAGCACGGTTGGTGCATGGATCAACGTGGTCAACAATAACGTTCCTGTAGAATATGTTGCTCCGCTTAACACGTCGGGGATCGCCACTCAGCGTATCATCACAACGACACTTCCAACAGTCTGCGAGAACCAGCCAACACTCCAACTCCGGTGGGTGTATTTCCAGGCGCCGGTGTTTTCTTCGGGAGGTCGTCCGGGTATCACGTTCGATGATCTGACGGTCTCGTCGCAGTCGACAGTCGGAACAGCGACTAATCTCGCTATCGAGAACATCGTTCCGTCCGTACCTTCACAAAACACTCCATTCGCTCTTCGTGTCCGTGCTGTTGATGCGCTGGGAGCTGCGAAGAACCTCACAACCTCGACCACTGTGCAGGTGCAGGTGAACTCAGGAACAGGTTTTCTGACCGGAACAACGGCTGCAACAATCCCTGCCGGCAGCAGCTTTGTTGACCTAACAAGCTTGTCGTACACAGCTGCTGAAACGGGTGTACAGTTGCGTGCCGTATCAATTTCGGGTCAAATTCTAACTCAGGGCCTCTCACCGGTACTGACCGTTAACGGTCCGCCATCATATGCTCTTGTGACTGGTGCGCAGACGACCGGATATGTCAACGTGCCGTTCAATCCGCTAACCGTGACGGTCTATCGTGCCGATAACACCGTCGATCAGAATTACGCCTCGAATATCACCATCAGTCGTCTGTCCGGCCCGGGTTTGGTTACGGGCACGACAACTGTCCAGGCATCTGCCGGCGTTGCCATTTTCAATAACGTGGCTGTGAGTGCAGCAGGTACATACCAGTTGCTTATTTCCGCACCTGGGGTACCATCGATCACGCTGCCATTTGCAACTGCTGCGACTACGCCAAGCCTCATCACTGATATTGTCCCTCAGTTCATCAACGCGCGCACTGCATCCGGCACGTGTAATTCGTCAGTGTCGGCATTCCCAATCCCCGTGTATGCTCGTGTAACGTTCACCAATTTGGCACCCAACACCGTGTATCGGTACAACACCGGACTTGCACTCGATCAAGTTGTGACGTCAACCGGTGGCGGATTCAATGTCCACTACAATGCCAACGACAACTCCTATTTCTACGCCGCTGGAAAGTCATTGACCAATCCTGGTGAGTTTTCTACCTTTTCCACTCTTCCTGGTCAGACGTCGAAGACGATCTGGATCAACCTTGTTGCTTCGACGAATGCGGCATTTCAAGAGCTGGGAACGGCCTACTGGCGTGTCTCGCTGGCAGACAATGATGGAAATCTCATCAATCGTTATCAGCTAACACAAACATCAACGCCACTTCGTACAGGTGCGTTGACGACGCAGGCAACCGGAATCGCAGACGATAACTCGCAGTTGACGGAGCGCAATTTCGTTTTGCTGTATGATAATGCTGCTGGCACAGGTCGCCCACTTTCTATCGCTCTCATCCAGCGTCAAAACACCTTGGTTGCCGGAGCTGAGACATTCTATGCCACCCGGCAGTCACTGCCTACGTCATGGGCCACGTTCATTCCGAATACGCTGGCAACGGGTGTTCGCCGCATTGAAGAGCGCGATGCCATCACTGGCAATATTGTAAATGCCATCACCTCAGTTGACGGCCGCTGGAACAATGTTCAGACGAACCCGTCTGATCTTGTCGCCTATCCTGCCGGTCCAGGTGGATTTTCGGCACCGATCATCATGCAGACCCCGCGCATCACGGTCTCAGCTCCAGTGTTCGGCGACACACTCTGTGCCGGCTCGACAGCCGTCGCCCGCTTCGTCGCTCGTGGCATGGCCAATGTAGACGTACAGTTCTCATCGAATAACGGAGCTTCATGGCAATCCATGGGCATCGTTCCTGCCACTTCAACGGCTGTGAACTGGACTGTTCCAGATATTGAGTTTGCAGGTCAGTGCTTTGTTCGCGTCGTCGGTGTGGATCGTCCCGAAATCAGCGCAACATCGCAAATGTTTGCCGTCGCTTCGGCCGTTCGCGTTGTCTCACAACCAGACTCACGTAATCTGTGTGTTGGCGATCGCCTATCACTTGTTGCCGTTACCGCTGGCGCTGTTCGTAACTACCAGTGGTTCAAGAACGACGTTGCTATCAACGGAGCAAACGGTCCGTTGCTCGTCATTGACCGCGCTCAGTTCAACACAGCCGGTGTTTATCGCTGTGAGCTCTGGGGCTTTGGTCAGTGTGGCAACAGCCGTACAAATGACATCCATGTTCGCGTGGCACGCCCAACAGTGATTGTCAATCAGACACGCAATGCCCCGGTCAAGATCGGTGGTACGGCGTTCCTTACTGTAGAAGCAGAAGTCCCGAACGAAGCCATCTCCTACCAGTGGTACAAGGGCCAAACGGCTCTTGCCGATAATGGACGCATTGTCGGTACAAGCTCGAATCGTCTCGAGATCCGCGGTGTGACCAGCAACGACCTTGGGACAGATTATTACTGCGTTGTCACAGGTGTTTGTGGTAGTGCCACATCACGTCAAGCACGTATTCTGACGTCGGGCGTGTTTGTTGATTTCGCCTCAAACAACGTCAGCGTTTGTGATGGTCAGAAGACCGTGATTTCAGGCAACGCCTATGCAAACCCTGCTTCTGGTGCTCTGCGCCTGCAGTGGTGGTACAAGGGTGCACCGCTCGCTGACGGAGGCCGTTACAATGGTGTTCAGACAAACACTCTGACCATTGATCCTGCAACGACGCAGGACGTTGGTGAGTACACGCTTTATGCTGAGCTTGCTGATAACAGCAACGTCAATTCAAGCGGAGCTGTGAATCTTGTTGTTGGTGGCGGAACGACGATCACCACACAGCCGGTTAGCACAACCGTCTGCGAAGGCGCTTCGTTTACCCTCTCGGTTGCTGTTGCCGGCACGGGCACTGCGACGTACCAGTGGACCTTTGACGGAAGTGATCTGGCTGGACAGAATTCTCCTGCGCTGACGCTCAGTGCTACAAAGGCTCGTGGCGGTTCGTATGCTGTGCGCATCGTCACGTCCTGCGGAACAGTCACGTCAAACAGCGCAACGATTACTGTTCGCGATGCAACCAAGATCACCCAGCAGCCACCAGCAACGGTTGCTGCAACGGTTGGACAGCCACTGAACATCACACTCTCAGCTACAGGATCTGGCACGGTTCAGTATCAGTGGTTCAAGGATGGAACGTCACTTGCGGGTGAAGTCACTCCAGCCTACGCCAAGGCAGCCTACGCGCTGACAGACGCCGGTAAGTACTGGTGCCGTGTCCGCTCTGAGTGCGGCGACGTATTCTCGGATACGACCACGGTAACAACCCGTCCGGGTGTTGTTGGTGTGGATGACGAAGACGCTGTGGTTGCCGGCTATTCGGTTTCGCCGAATCCTGGTTCAGAAGCTATGAGCGCTCGTCTGGTTCTTGCTGCACCTTCGAATGTCGTGATGACGCTTGTCAACCTTACCGGCGAAACGGTTATCGCGATCGCTGATGCCCGCCTTGCTGCCGGTGAGTATGCCCTGCCGTTCAGCGTTGCGGACCTTGCCGCTGGCTCGTATCAGCTCATCGCGATGATCAACGGTCAGGCTCAGACTCGTACCGTCGTCGTGGTCAAGTAAGCCTTTCCGGCTGTAAGGCCGTCGAAATAGTCTGCGAAACAAGAAAAGGGGTATGCGAAACCGCATGCCCCTTTTTCGTAGAATCGCACCATTCACGCATCCAAGACTTCTATGATCAATTCGCTACGTTCCCTGCTGATCGTCTGCATCAGCGTGGTTGTCTTCATCCCCTCGCATGCGCAGGAAATGGTCGTCAGCGAGTATCTGAACATGGTCGATCCAACGCTTGAGTGGACCGAGCTCCTTGTAGTAGCGGATAATCTGAACGCCGTGGGTTGGATCGTTACCGACAATAATACTGGACAGATCACACGTCAGGGTGGACCTCAATTCAAGGACGTTCCGCTGTGGCGGAATCTTCGGGCCGGAACGATCATAGTTCTTTGGCACCGTGCTTTTCCCGCGGGTTATGTGCAGGACGAAGATCCTGCCGATGGATATCTTGAACTGTCGGCCCGTGATGCCCGGTACTTTACGACGTATATGTTTGCCCCGGGTGTTGACAATGACATGAACATCAATCAGACGGGTGAGCTCGTTGAACTAATGAGATCAGATCTGACCCATGTTCACGCGCTTGGCTTCAACAAGCCCACGGGACCGTCATATAACAACATACCGATGCCGAAAGTCAATGTAGACTCGGCAAACATCTCCAATTCACGATCTGTACGTGTGTCTGGTCGTACACTCGGGGCCTATGGATTTGGTGTCACGAAGGATTCCGCGGTTGTCGGCTTCAATGATTCGCGTGGTCTTCCCAACCGTTGGGATCTGCCAAGGACGGCTATCGGACTTGTGAACATCAATCATTGGTTCTGGCGCGAGACTCGTGAGCCCAAGTGGTCAGGGGCACCCGCGATCAGTCTTCTTTCACAGTCGGCAAATAGCAACACGATCGAATGGACGGCGCTGGATGATCCGAATCCACAGGATTCGACCACCGGCTATCTCATCCTGAGAGATACACTCGGGTTCGCAGGCTTCCCGTCTGGCGTGATCCGAGACGGTGCTACGATTGCCAAAGGGGCCAGGATCGGCACCTCGACCGTGATCGATATCAGGCCCACGAAGCTTGGTCGGCGCCTGGTGGACTCAACAAACATCCTGTGTGGAATGACCTATACCTACCGGGTCTATGGGTACCGCTATCGTCGCGATGACCTGCTGTCGGTCACCGATGACACCACAGCCCGTGGACGTCAATACACGGACGGACGCTGGTGTGAGTCGGCGCCCATCACCAAGAGTAACCCCACCAAGCCCCTTATTCAGGCATCGCGCCTGCAGATCTGTCCCGGGGACACAGTCACCCTTACAACGACCACCACCAACGCCGTTCTGTATGAATGGACTGTCAATGGGCTCTCCGTGCCCGTTGGCGGCACGACACGAATTGTGGTCAGAGCTACCGGTGAATACCGCCTTGTCATCAAGGGGGCTGACGGATGTTCTGCAATGTCAGATCCTGTTGTCATTTCAGCTCTGCCAGCGCCGTCGGTGGAGATCACACCGACGGGCCTGCAAACGATCTGTCCAGGTGACAGTGTCAAGATCACGGCCATCACATCGGCGGCTTCGTATGAATGGCTACGAGATGGTGTTGCCATTCCGGGAGCAACGCAGAACACCTACGTTGCGAGACTCGAGGGCGACTATCAGGTCCGGATCGCAACTGCGGCGGGCTGTCCCGGCATCTCCGCAGCACTGCGCCTGCGGCATCAGAACGTCAAGGCACGGATGTCTCCGAATCTAGTGGACTTCGGCACTATTGGACAGTGCAGAGCCGACACCACGGTTGACGTTGAGATCATCAATGAAGGTCTGGCTACGATCACGGTTACCAATGCGACATTCCCTCCGGGATTTGCCCTAGTCTCGCCGCCACCCGGTTTTCAGGTTGCTGCGGGCAAGCGTCAGTCGGTGCGGCTGGTGTTCTCACCATCCGGGCCGGGCACGGCCTCCGGAGCAGCATCGTTTCTTGTGCAGCCGTGTTCGACACCGATCCCTTTTACAGTTCGCGGGCAACGCACGGCCGTCTCCGTGGCCTTGAACAAACCAGGGGTCGACTTTGGCACCTACACGGCATGCCCGACCGGAAACATCCGACCAGATTCATCATTCTGCGTAACGAATTCCGGCACTGAGGCCATTGTCATCGGAGTTCCGCGGGTGGATCCGCCGTTCTATCTCCTGACGGACTTCCCCAAGCCGGTCACGATCGCGCCGGGTGCGAACTTTTGCATCAGTATCATGTATCGCCCCTTGGGAGCGGACCTTGATCGTGGTGTCATTCAGACCATTGGATTCCCCTACTCATCGGCCTCATGTCAGGACACGTTACGTGCACGCGTGCAGGGGGCTTCGTATCGTCCAGTACTCGTTGCCGACGAACCGAGCGTTGATGTGGGTGTTGTGCTTACCTGTGCAAAGCGTGTCGATACGGTTGTCAGTCTGACAAATCAGTCGTTGGTACCAGTCACGGTGTCGAACATCGTGGGTCAAGACGTCACCTACACTGGTGGAACTGTGACGATTCCGGCGAAGACGTCGAGGCTTTTTTCGATCAGTCTGACGCCATCAGTCGCAACAGGTGCGTTCTCGATCATCGCCAAGGCCGTGCTGCTGCCCTGCAACGATTCGGTACCCGTCCAGTTTGATGGAGTGATGCTCAATGCCTCGTACACACAGGATCGCGACGAGATCGACTTCGGAACGATCCTGCTGTGTGAGCGAAGCTCCGCTTCGGCATCGTTTTCGATCTCAGCACGAGGACTCTCAGGTCTGCGCTCTCGACTGACGTCGATCTCGGTCAGAAGTCCGTTTGTGGTTTCGGTCACCGCCGGACAAAGCTTCCGCGACTCACTGCGTGTCAATGTCACGTTTACGCCACCTGGGCAGGGGGCATTCATAGACACCATCATCTATTCCATCGATCCGTGCTCGGTGGCGAGGAACGTCATTGTGCGGGGTGTTGCCGTCGATCCGAAGCGGTCAACATCGATCACCAGCACCGACTTTGGAATGGTCACCGCCGGCAGCTCCGCCCAGCGTATGGTGACGGTCACCAACACGGGTACAGCCGACGTGGTTTTGGAAGCTTTGGAGGGCGTTACAGCCCCATTCAGGATCGCAACGCAGCGTCCAGCATTGCCCGCGCGTCTCACTCCTGGTCAGAAAGCCGAGATCGACATCGAGTACGTGTTTGCCGACTATGACCGCCGTGATACCATCCGAATGGTCAGTCGCACGTCAGGAAGTTGCCCCGACACCACCACAGAAGTGCTTACGGGATCGACGGTCGCGAAAGGCACCGTAACGGGCCTTTCCATTGTGGCACCGATCGATGCTCGGGCCTTTGCCGGTGAGGCGGTAACGCTGCCGTTTACGCTAACCTCCATTGCTCCGCTGGACTCGCTCGATCTTCGACAGATGACGATCGACCTGGCCTACGATCCGCGCCTGATGCGTCCTGACGCGGTTACCTCGGGTCTGCCCGGCGCATCGGCATCCATCCAGGAGCTCGTGCCCGGCCGTGCAACTGTTACCATCACCTCAACACGTCCGATCGTGGCAGTGAATCCTTTCTTTAGCCTTCGTGCCCGGACCTATGTTGCTGAGCCGGACGTGACGATTCTTGATGTAGATACGGCCATTGCCCAGGGGACGATTATCACTGGTCGTGATGGACAGCTGACGGTTCTGCGGGAGTGTGATATCACTGCCGGCTCCGTGTCGATTAAGCGTCCTGTTGTCTTCCGTGTGCTACGTCAGGATAACAGCGTGCTGCAGATCGAGTTCTCATCAGTGACGTCTGATCTCGTCGATATCATGGTGGCCTCACTGACCGGTCACGTCACGACCATGCAGGTCAAGCCGTCGTTGGCCGATGAGCTGCATCGCCTTGACGTTTCGATCGATGACTTGCCATCTGGCGCCTATGTGTTACACTATCAGCATGGCCGGCACGCACGGTCTATTCCGTTCACGATTGTCCGCTAAGGTGTCGATCGAGCCTGGCAGACCACACCAACCATCGAGGAAGTTTTGAAGGTTCTTGTCACCGGTGCTACCGGATTCGTCGGAAGTCACGTCGTTGATTCGTTGCTTGAGCAGGGGCACACTGTCTTCTACATCGCGCGATCGACGTCTACCATGCGCTGGCTTGAAGGCAAAGACGTAACACGCGTTGATGGATCCCTTTTCGATGTTGAATCACTTCGGCATGCTGTATCTGGCATGGATGTGGTGATTCACGTCGCTGGCCTTACGGCGGCCAAGAACGAGCAGGAGTTTCATCGCGGAAACTTCGAGGCAACGCGCAATCTCCTTGATGCCGTGCGCGCATACAATCCCGGGCTTTGCAGGTTCCTCCATGTGTCATCACTTGCAGTGGTGGGTCCGTCGGCTTCGATCGATGCACCGGTTGATGAGACCTCGCCGCTGCGGCCGATAACGGCCTATGGCCGCACGAAGAAGCTCGCCGAAGATGCCGTACGTCAGGCAATCGATATCCCCTCGACCATCGTCCGTCCTCCGGCTGTTTATGGACCTCGTGACGAAGCGATCCTTACATTTTTTCAAACAGTTGGCAAGGGGCTGGCAACCTACATTGGTTTTGGCCACAAGAGCGTCAGTCTGGTCCACGTGCGCGATCTGGCCCGTGGGATCGTCATGGCCGCCATGGACGAACGCGCCGTCGGCCAGACCTACTTCATCTCTTCGGATGAGTTCTATACCTGGCCGCAGATTGCCGCCATGACCGGCGCGGTCATGGGCAAGCGTCGCTTGATCCCGATCCGACTTCCCCACATTGCCGTGCTATTCATCGCTGGCATTTCGGGGTTCTTTGGCAAGCTCTCCGGAAAGCCCCCTGTCCTTGATTTCGAAAAGGGGCGAGACCTGATCCAGGAGTACTGGATCTGCAGCACGCAGAAGGCCCGCAACGAGATTGGCTATAAGCAGCAGGTGTCCTTGCAGGAAGGCATCAGCGAAACTGTTTCCTGGTATCGTCAGCAGCGCTGGCTATGATCCGTCGGTTGCTCGTCAGCCTTACCGGTGCCTCGGCAGCGGTCGTCGTTATCGGCGTGGTGATCCTGGCCTTCGCCATCATGCTCGCCACCCGCAGTCATCCGGTTCCGTACCAGGAGACCACAGCCACGGTGCGCGATAGTGTTCGCGTATATCGCAACTCGTTCGGCATTCCGCACATCGTGGGCCGTTCGATGCACGATGTACTGTTCGCTCAGGGCTACACGCATGCTCAGGACCGGCTTTGGCAGATGGACTTTTTGAGGCGCTCGGCAACGGGACATACGGCCGAGATCTTCGGTCCTGAGGGTGTTCAGCTCGATGCGTTCATGCGGACTATCAATATTGCCGCCGTGGCTCAGGCGCAGCGTCGCTCGCTCAGCCGCACAGCAGTGCAGATCCTAGAAGCGTACTGCCGAGGTGTCAACGCCTACATCGAGGAAAACGCCGACAATCTTCCATTTGAGTTCGATGCACTGGGATACAAACCCAAACCGTGGACTCCGGAGGACTGTCTCATTCTTGGACGGGCGATGGCCTTTGAACTCAGTCTAGGCTTCTGGTCGGACATCACCTATGCGCAGATCCGTCATCAGCGTGGAAGCTCGTATGTGGGCGACTATGTGCCCCGTGACGAGCGCGGACCATACGTGTTGGACACAGCCGAGGGGCGTGCACCATCGGGTCTGCTCTCTGTCCATGGTCGGGGCTCGGCCGACCTTCCATTTGCAGACCTGGCCGGTCTGCGCCAGAACCTGTATCACGTGCGCGAGCGCCTTGGCCTGCGCGGAGCCGGCTTCGGCAGCAACTGCTGGGTGATGAAGACACCGCACGGTGGGACCATTGTGGCCAATGACCCGCACCTGAGCGCATCTGCGCCCGCAAAGTGGTACCAGATACACCTTACTGCACCAGGACTCAACGTTCTCGGGCTGAGTATCCCCGGCATGCCCCTTGTCCTTTCGGGACGGAATGACCAGCTGGCATGGGGCTTTACCAACGCAATGATCGATGACGTTGATTACGTCGTTGAACGGTGTGATTCGACCAATCCCGAGAACTATTACCTCGATGCCAGCGGTGTGCGTCGCAAGTTCACGTTTGTGGCTGATACGATCCGAGTAGCCGGTCACAGCGACACGATCATCAGTATCCGTTCGACGAAGACCTCACGGGTAATCTCCGATCACCACCTCATGCGTAACCCGACGGTGATCTTCGATTTCCCGCGAGTTGCATCCACGTCTTACGTCTTTCCGGAGCGGAACAAAAGGCAGCCAACGTGCATGACCTTCCGTTGGGCAGCAACCTATCCGAGTGATGAGATCACCGCGATGTATCGCATAAACACTGCAAAAAGTCTCGATCAGGTCCTGCGTGCCCTCGAAGGCTGGGGGGCTCCGGCGCTGAGCTTCTCCATTGGCAGTGCCGGCGGGTCGATGGCCAGCATTGTGGCCGGACATCTTCCGGTGCGTGGCACGGCCGATCCGCACCTGCCCATCGCCTCGTGGGACCAGGGGGCTGATTGGTCGGGAGTTGTCTCACTGACCACGCTTGGACGGGTTGTTAATCCAGCTCGAGGATGGCTGGCAACGGCCAATAATAGGCTCTCACCATCCCCTACGTATGTTGGATCGCTCTTCGAGCCCCCTTCACGTATCGAACGGATCAATGAGCTGATGAGACTCTACCGAACGCCGTCGGTTCGGGATGTCCAGATGATGCAACTCGACGTGGTCTCGCCCTATGCCAAGGATGTTCTGCGCCGCGTGATCCCTGTTCTCACCAGAGGCATCAGGAAACTCTCCAGCGATGAACGACGGGCCCTGGCCATCCTTCAGGCATGGGATGCCGGCCATACTCCGCTTGACAACGCAGCGTCGATCTTCTCGGTCTTCCTCGACCGTTTAGTGTGGTCCACCTTCGAAGATGAGCTTGGACAGCAGCTCTACTTTGACTGGACCCTTGTGCCGAATATCGCTCTGCGTCGCGTTGATGAACTCCTTGATATGCCTGAGCACAGGCTCTGGGATGATGTTCGGACTGTTTCAGAGGTCGAGACCATGCCGTGGATCGTTCTGCGGGCATTTCATGCCGCCATCGTCGATCTTCGTGCTCACTTTGAGGTCCCTCCGGAAGGGGGCGCCTGGGCCTTCGGGAAGATCCATTCGGTTACCTTTCCCCACATCTTCGGACGAAACGAACTGATGCGCCCGACGATGAATCTTGGGCCCTTTGATGTCGGTGGTAGTCAGACGACGATTAACAACACGCAGTGGAAGTTCACGACCAGCCGTCCGCATGATGTGGTCCTGCCGACAACGGTGGTGGCCAGCATGCGCGTGATCTCGTCGCTCGCCGACTCGGTACAGTATACCGTCATTCCGGGTGGTTCGTCGGGTCAGCCCCTTGAAGCGCATTACTCCGATCAGGTGCAGCTCTGGCTCAAGGGCGGATACGTCAAGCTTCCTGTCTCACCCATTCCAGATGTCTCGTTCCGATTGTACCATGTCTATCGACCGCGATAGGATGTGGTTGCGTATTTTGTCCGACTTCTCTTCACTCATTGTTCCCAAGCGCCATGTCCGTTTCCATCTCCGTTGCCTCGCGTCAGAGCGTGAAAGCCGACGCTCTGGTTGTCTTCATCCCACAGTCTGAGCGGCAGTTCTCGCAGCACGAAAAGGCCCTTACCACGGCCATCCCGCATCTGACGCCACTCTTTGAGTCTAAGGATTTCACTGGCAAGAGTTTGCAGACGGCTCTTGGCTACTGCGGTTCCGCAGCCGCCACGGCGCGGATCGTGCTCACCGGTCTCGGTGAGACCAAGTCCATCAGCCTTGAAACGCTTCGCCGCGCAGCCGCTGCGGCTGCCAAGCGTGCCGCATCGGCCGGCTGCCAGCACCTTGCCATTGAGGTGCAGACAATCAACGGACTTGATGCCGCCTCATGTGCCCAGGCGATCGTCGAGGGGGCACTGCTGAGCCAGTATGCATTCGACAAGTACAAGACCATCAACGCCGGTAACAGCAAGAAGGTCAAGAAGATCACGCTCGTGACCGAAAAGACGAATCAGAAGGCAGTCGCCAAGGGTGCTGATGCCGGAATGATCATCGTCGATGGCGTCAACCTGGCACGCGATCTGGCCAATGCGCCGAACAATGAGATCTATCCAGAGACCCTTGCCCAGCGCGCACAAGAAGTTGGACGCAAGGCTGGATTCAAGACCACGGTGCTCGACAAGAAGAAGATCGAAGATCTCAAAATGGGTGGCCTTCTTGGTGTCAACCAGGGAAGTGTGCGCCCGCCGGTCTTCATCGTCATGGAGTACATGAAGGGCCCCAAGACCGAAAAGCCCCTTGTCCTGGTTGGCAAGGGTGTGACCTTTGACACTGGTGGCATTTCGATCAAGCCCGCCGCTGGTATGAGCGATATGAAGAGCGACATGCACGGTGCAGCGACGGTCATCGGCACCATGCAGACCATCGCCCGCCTTGGAATCAAGCGCAACGTCGTTGGCATTGTTCCGGCTACGGAAAATATGCCGAGCGGAACAGCCCTCGTTCCGGGTGATATCATCACCTTCATGAACGGTAAGACCGCCGAGATCGACAATACCGATGCCGAAGGTCGCCTGATCCTTGCCGATGCGCTCTGCTATGCTGACCGATACAAGCCAAGCTCAGTGATCGACCTGGCTACGCTCACTGGCGCCATTGTCATTGCCCTTGGCAATGTTACCACTGGCATGATGGGCACCGACGCAAAGATGATGAACCGCCTGCGTGCGGCCGCCACTCGGACGCATGAGTACGTGGGCGAACTACCGCTGTACCAGGAGTACGAAGAACTGATCTCCAGCGACTACGCCGACATCAAGAACTCCGGTGGACGCAGTGCCGGATCGATCACGGCAGCCCTCTTTCTGAAGCACTTTGTGAGTTATCCGTGGGTTCACCTCGACATCGCCGGTACGGCGATCCAGCCAAAGGCCTCGCACTACACATGCAAGGGCGGCTCGGGCGTTGGGGTGCGTCTGCTAACGGATATGCTCCGCCACTCCTAACCGGATCACCTCTTGTCGGTTAACGAAACGACGGATCTGCGCCGGGAGTTTGAGGCCGAAGCCATGCCACATATGTCGGCATTGTATTCGTTTGCCCTTCGGTTGACGCGCGATGCCGATGACGCGGCAGACCTTGTGCAGGATACCTTCCTGAAAGCATTTCGTTTCTTTGACAAATTCGAACGCGGAACTAACTGCAAAGCCTGGTTGTTCCGAATTCTGAAGAATTCGTACATCAATACGTTCCGGAAGTCCTCCAAGGCGCCAGACACTGTTGAGTACGACGTCATTGAAGACTTTTACGAGACCATTCGCGACAGCTCTGTTGAGACGTCAGTTGTCGAAGAGCAGGTCTTTCACAATGCTCTCGATGATGAAGTGGCAAAGGCTGTCGATTCTCTTCCAGAAGAGTTTCGCACGGTCGTGATTTTGTGTGACATTGAAGGTTTCACTTACGAGGAGATCGCCGAGTTCATCGATTGTCCGATCGGGACAGTCCGTTCACGTCTGCACCGTGCACGCAAGCTCTTAGCCGCTCAATTAGCTACCTACGCCAAGGAAAGGGGCTTTTCCGTTGAGTAACAGAGCTGATGCAGACGAAGGCGTACACCGATACTGCGGGGGACGTTTATGAATAATTCTCATCAATCCTACGACTGGGTTTCCGGTCTATTGGACGGAAGAACAGAGTCCGATGTACAGGAGAGTCATCTCTCGTCAGATCATCGCGCCAGGCGCGAATCTGAAATCGTCGGAGCTCTCCGGTCCACTCTTCACGACCGCCGAAGCGCCCTGCGTACGCAGGTCCCGCCATCACTCGAGCGGTCCATTCGCATGGCCATTGCCAGTGAAGCGGCAGCCCTTCAGCGTCCGTCGCTGGTCGAGCGACTGCGGCAGGCCTGGGCTTCACTCGCTGCTCGTCCTGCACTTGCCGGTCTGACGTTGACAGGCATCGCGGCCGCAGCCTTCATGACAGTGTTTGTCATGCGCTCTGGACCCGATATGCCGTCGAACTTGACCGATGCGGCACTTGCCGTCTATGGACAGGTGACCGCTCCAGAGGCACAGATTGAACTGCGCTCTTCGGATCGCGACGGTCTGCGCGCTTTTTTTGCCGAGCGCGGTGTTGCATTCAACGTCTTTTTCCCAGATGTGGACGCTGAACTCATTGGTGGAAGCGTTCGCACGATCAACGGCCGTGAATTTCCGATTCTCGTGTACGCAGCTGCTGGTCATGTTATGTCTCTGTTGGAAGTTGACGAGGCATCGATCGGTGCTCGCACGGTTTCAATGGACTCTCAGGCATCGGAAGATGTGTCGCATAGCCGCTGGCACTGGGCTTCATCCGAAGACAAAACGTTGTTTGTCTGGAAAAGCAATAGTATCATGTGCTCGGTCGTCTCTGACCTGGCTGTCGATGAAGTGTCCGCGTTGTTCAGACTTGAGGCTCTCTAACCCATGAAACGTATCCTTGCCGTACTGGCTGTCCTTGTGACGATTGGTGTTTCGCTGTTCGCGTTGAGCGGCAGTGGCGCCGGATCTGCAGACTCTGCTCGTGTGAACGCAACGTCGGTCTATTCCGTCAACAGTGTGACGTCGCGATCCCCTGGCAAGGCTGTGGATTTTACGTGGACTGATGCCGCTGGACGTGAAAACACCTTCAGCACGGTCACAGCTGGCAAGGTTGTTCTTCTGAACGTTTGGGCCACGTGGTGTCCACCGTGCCGCCGCGAGATTCCCGATCTGGTGAAGATCAGCGACGAGATGGCAGCGAAAGGTGTGATGGTGATCGGTGTTTCGATCGATGACAAGCAGGACGCAGTAAAGCTTGTCCGCACGTATGCCGAGAAGAACAATGTGACCTACCTCAATCTCGTCGATGCGCAGAAGGAGATCGCCGAGTCGTATGGGAGCATCCAGGCCATCCCGACCACCTTCATCATCGACCGTCAAGGCGCCGTCGTGCAGCGTATCGTTGGTTCACAAAGCAAAGAAGCGTTCGTTGCAGCGATCCAGAAGGCGATGTGATCCTCCCCCTCTCCCTGCTCCACTGCCTACCACACTTGAATGATCATTGACGGCTCCCGCACAGCGGGGGCCGTTGTTGTTTTGATGAGGTTCGAAAGTTCGTCGCACAGCCGCCGGCACTGGCCGATTGTTGAAGCATGAACGGTTGCAAGGGGCTGTCCAGACTCCACGCTCGCACCGGCTGGCTGGTGGATCACAACGCCAACAGCGTGATCGATCGAGTCGCTCTCACGTTCGCGTCCCGCCCCGGCTGTCCCCAAGATCGTCGCCACGGCTCTTGCATCGATCGCATCGACCATTCCATTGGACGTAGCGTGCAGGACCTGTGTGGGAAGGTTCCCGTAGTAGTCCAAGCTGGCGGACCAGTCGCCCCCTTGACGGCGAAGCATCTCGTGAAAGATCACATGCGCCTGACCGCTTTTCCATGCCCGCACGACGCGCTCGCGTGCTGTTTCTGCCGTGATGGTCTGGTCGGCCAGCATGATCATCAGCGCCACGAGTTCAAGGGTCACCTCGGCGAGGTCTCTCTGTACAAATCCCGCAAGAGCGGCATCGGTTTCGACCATTTCCACCCAGTTACCGACGGCGCGGCCAAGGGGCTGACTCATGCGAGTAAAGACAAATCGCACTGGCAGGCCGATATGGTCACAGACGCTTTTCATTGATCGTGCCAGTTCTTCGGCCGCGGCCAGGTCGGGCAGAAACGCTGCCGAGCCAACCTTCAAATCCATGACAAGGCCGTCGAGGCCTTCGGCGATCTTCTTGCTCAGGATCGAGGCCGTGATGAGCCCCGTATTCTCGACCGTTCCGGTCACGTCTCGAAGGGCATACATGATGCGGTCGGCCGGCACCAGCGTTGGCGTCTGTCCGGCCATGAACAGGTGGTGCTCGTCAATGAGCCCGCTCATCTGCTCGAGCGAGAGCGCGGTGCTGAGCCCCCTGACGCTTTCGAGCTTGTCCAGCGTGCCACCGGTGTGCCCGAGTCCACGACCGCTGATCATCGGCACGTCCAGGCCGCAGGCCACGGCCAGCGGGGCAAGCAGCAGTGATACTTTGTCACCGACGCCACCGGTTGAATGCTTGTCAATGCGTGGCCGGTCTGAACGTCCGCGCTCAAGCACCGTGCCCGAGTGTGCCATTGACATGGTCAGTGCGGCCGTTTCCTGCGAAGAAAGCCCCCTCGTGCAGGCGGCCATCAGAAACGCGGCAACCTGGGCCGGTGAGGCCTGACCATCGACGGTGCGACGCACAAACTCGGTGACTTCCTCGTCTGACCACATCCCACCGTCACGCTTTATCCGAAGGAGTTCTTTGGTGCTCTTCATAGATTCGCAGAATGATTGACAAGCTCGAGCGCGCAACCTCCAAACTACGAAAAGCGATCCGCGAGTTGCACCGCGCCGAGGTCCGTGACCAGTGTGCAGAGTTCCTTGTTGAAGGCCCTCATGCCTGCCAGGAGTTGCTCACGGCAGGACTGCTTCCGCATGTGGTGGTTGTTACTGAGCACATTCCAGAGGACGTTCTTACCCTGGTGCTTGAGGCGCAGCAACGCGGCGCTGAGGTCGTTCGGACGTCTCCTTCAGAGCTCGAGCGTCTCGTTACCACCCGCACCGCTCAGGGAATCGTCATGGTGATGCCACAGTTTTCCGAGCACGCTCCTGCCGGAAGGATCATCGCCCTGGACGGCGTAAGCGATCCGGGTAATGTAGGCACGATCATCCGCACAGCTGTCTGGTTCGGCTGCACGGATGTGATTCTATCGCATGACTGCGCCGACGTCTACAACCCCAAGGTCGTGCGCTCGACGGCTGGTGCTTTGGCGTCGGTGAACATTATCCGCCGTGCGCGTCTGGCCGAGCTACTTGCGTCCATGCCCGAGGTTGAGCCCCTTGCCGCTGTTGCCGAAGGGGGCGTGACGCCAAAGGACCTCAGGTGCCCTCAGCGCTGGTGCCTGGTGATCGGCTCCGAGGCTCATGGCATCTCGCAGCCGGTGCATGACCTTGTCCGACACCGCCTGACGGTTCCGCGCGTAGGCAGTGGCGTCGAATCGCTCAATGCCGCCGTGGCGGCATCGATCTTACTGTACGAATTGGCGGGTCGAGGATGAAGCTCTACACCCCCGGACCTGTGCCTGTGCCTGATCGTATCATGCAGGCGGCTGCAGCGCCGATGATCCACCACCAGAGTGATGAGTTCCGTCAAATCCTGGCACGCACGCGATCAAACCTGCAGGCGATCATCGGAACCGAGGGTACCGTTGCCCTGCTTGCCGGCAGCTCCATGACGGCCATTGACAGTATCACGGCCGGCATGGTGCGTTCGGGCGATACGGTGCTCGTGGTGCGCCATGGACGGTTTGGAGACCGCCTTGCGGATTGTGCGGCCATTCGAGGTGCACGGGTTGAATCACTCGCCGCCCCCTGGGGAGAGACCATCTCCATCGAGCAGTTCGAGGCGCGCATTATGGAGGTGCTCGCGGGTGGACCTCTCAGGGCTGTCTGGATGGTCCATAGCGAAACATCCACGGGAGTGTCTCTAGACGTCGAGCGCCTGGCTGCGGTCCTTCACCATCACGCACCCGAGACGCTGCTGCTCGTCGATGGCGTCACGTCCGTGGCCGTCCAGAGGCTGTTCATGGACGCCTGGAAGATCGATGCCGTCGTCACTGGCACGCAAAAGGGCCTTATGTCTCCTCCCGGTCTTGGCATCGTTGCCATGAGTCGACGTCTGGAAGACGCTGTTCGCACTACGCCTTCTCATTTGTATTCCAATGACTTGCAACGAGTACTTGATGCACATGAGAAGGGGCTGATGCTTTGGACTCCTCCGGTATCGATCGTGCGGGCGCTTGACGTTGCCTGCCAGATGATCCTGGAAGAAGGCCTCGAGCGCGTCTGGACACGTCATGATGAGCTTCATCGGTACGTTACCTCCGAGGCGTTACGTCGTGGGTTTACGCTCTTTGGTCAGGGCACCTCGCGAGCTCTGGTAGCGGTTGCGCGCGATGGTGTTTCTGAACTGCGCCGCGAGCTCAAGAGTCGGTGCTCGATGCATGTGGCTGACGGTCAGGACGCCCTTTCGGGCGCGATCATGCGCATCGGGATCTGCGGGTCATATACACTCGAGGACATGCGCGAGCTCTTTGCGGCCATTGACCTTGTCGAACCACCACCCCATGGGAGTGAAGATTGAACAACCGCATCGTGATCGCTTCGGGTAACCGCCATAAGATCGCCGAGCTTCAGGAGTTGTTTGCAAGCAATGGTCTGCACGACGTTGAACTGGTTGCCATGACGGACCTGGTTGGCGCGGTGGAGATCGAGGAAACGGGGCAGACCTTTGAGGAAAATGCATTCATCAAGGCGCACGCTATTCATGTGCTGACGGGGCTGCCCGTGCTGGCCGACGATAGCGGACTGTGTGTGGACGTCCTGGGCGGAGCTCCGGGGGTGCGTTCGGCACGTTATGCCGGAGAAGGAGCCAGCGATGCCGACAACCGCGAAGCCGTGCGGCGCGACATGCAGCAGGCCGGAACGGAACACTCCGCCGGTTGCTTTGTCTGTGTGCTTTGGTACATCGATGATCAGCGCTCGTTCGGCATCGAAGGCATCGTCAACGGTACGGTCCGCACGCTTGAGCAAGGCGATCAGGGCTTTGGATATGATTCCATGTTCACACCCGAGGGATCCTCACTCAGCTATGGTCAGACGTCATCCCAGGAGAAAGCCCGCACAAGCCATCGTGCTCGTGCCAGCGCGCAGATGGTGCGTCGTCTTGCAGCGTTGCGGCATGATGAGCCCCCTGCCGATGAGATCGAACATGCGATACACATTGACGATCTCTGCCGGCTATCGGTGGCCGTGGTCCGGCAGGATACGTCCCTGGTGCGCTCGATCGCCGATCGTGCCGCCGATGCCATGCAGGCGCGACGCGTAACCGAAGCCCTCCTGCAGTCGTATGTGTTTGCGGGCTTTCCGGCAGCCCTCGATGCCCTTGGATGCGTAGCCGAGTGCTGGAAGGCAAAGGGGCTTGCCAGCACCGATGGATCTGAAGACTATTCCGTCGACGAGTTCCGGCGTCGGGGCGAAGAGCTCTGCCGCAGCATCTATGGCTCTGTCTATGAGAAGATGATGGATCGCTTTGAGAGTATCTCGCCCTCAATGCGATCATGGATGATCATCGAGTGCTACGGCAAGACGCTAAGCCGCGATGGTCTGACTTCTCTTGAGCGTGAACTCTGCATCGTCTGCATGCTTGCTGCCCTCGAGCGTCCGGCGCAGCTCTACTCGCACGTGCGTGGTGCACTGGCCGTTGGCGCTGACGTCGATCGGCTTCGTAGCTGCGAACATATCGTGACCGAACTCTGCGGAACTCATGTTGCGCAGACGCTCGCTGCGACAATCACCTCGCTTGTGTCTGATCGTTGAACGCGGCCCGTTGACGCTTAACTACCGGCGTACTTCAACAGAAAGCTGCGCTGCTTGACGAGTGAGGCTGAGCCCCACACGCCCAGTCCTCCGTTGATGTTGCCCAGGCGGTAATCGTACGAACTGCGCCTGCCCCCTCCGACAAGGTAGAACCACTCGAGGAAGGCCTCATCGGGTGCGTACACGCGCAGCTCGTGCTGACCGTACCAGCGGAACACACCCCAGACCGTCTGCGATGTCGTAAATGGCGTAGCACCAAGCGTGGTGCGTTCGTTGGCGATGAGCGTGCCTGAGCGGTCAAAGAAGTCGGGCTTGGGACGCACAGTACGTTCGTTCGTATCCGCTGTCAGCGGGTTGAGATACTCTCCATATCCAGCCGTATCGAGGCACGTCAGGCCGATGATGTACAGCTGTGTCTTTGCAACCGGAGTCCAGGACACCAGAAGTGAATCGTCGACGGCCGTCAGGAGTGAGTCTGGGTGCGGGAACTGGATCCATGTGCGTGGCGTGGTCGTCCACGAGAACGTCTCTGGCGTGCGCGTCGAAGCCGTGAGCGTTGCTCCGCGTGCCTGAACCACGACGCTGTAGAGGACGTTCGGGAGCACTCGGTACGTTGTATCGACAGCACGCCATGTGCCACCTCGGTCATCGGGGACATACTCCATCGGCACATCGATCCCGTCGGCTGTCACAGCGATCTTTGCCTCTGGTAGTGCCGCCCTCGAAAACGAAAATGTATCTGTTACTGGAAGGGTGCGAAGGATACGCACATCCTGAAGGGGCTCGCCCACAAGGAGCAGGCCCTCGAGCATGATCTCTTCCGTGTAGTCGGTAGGTACGGGGTCTTCGCACCCTACGAACAGCAGGCCGGTAATGATGAAGAGTGAAGACAGCAGCAGGCGATACGGGGGCTTCATCAGAACTTCAGCTCCAGTGAGATCGTAGGGAGAATGGGCAAAAGCCGCACGTCGCGTGCCGTTGGGATTCCTTCGGTTGTCAGGAAGGACCTGAACCAGATGTCACGACGCGAGTACACGTTGTAGATGTCAAGGAACAGCCGGCACGGCAGGCCGAACATCGTCGTGTTGTAGTTGACGTTAAGGTTGAGCTGATGCGAGTTCGGCAGGCGCAGGCCCCAGCGCTGCGAAGGGTTGACCATCACCACGCCCCCTTCCCATCCCGGCATGCGTCCGGCAAGGGTCGATGTTGCTCCGGTGTAGGACTGCCCGGACTGGAACATAAACGACGAGCCGATCTCCCAGTCCTCGTTGATCTTGTACATGGCCGTGATCTTCAGGTCATGCCGACGGTCAAACTTCGGTCGGAACCAGTTGCCCAGATTCACGCTGTCGAAGCGCGAGTACACAAAACCAAGGGCATAGCCGATCCATCCCGTGAGGCGTCCTGAGCGCTTCTGCAGAAAGAACTCAGCGCCATAGGTGTAGCCGTTGCCGACGTAGAAGATATCTGCCACCTGCACTTCACGTCCACGATTACCCTGCTGCAGCTCATTGATGTTCGCAAGGTTCTTGTAGTACACGTCAACATTGATATCATAACCGTCATACGGACGTGATTCCATCGACAGGACGTAATGATCGGCCCGTCCCGGCGGCACGGAGCGGTCCGACGGAAGCCAGGTGTCGAAGAACGAGAAGTCCGGTGCCGAAGCAAGACGCAGGTACTGGTGGTAGATGCCCCAAGCGGCTTTGAGTGCAACGTCTTCCGTGAGCTGATATCGTACGGCAAGGCGTGGGTCCATGAGCCATTGCTCGCTCGAGGTCCAGTAGCTGGCGCGCATGCCCCCTTGCAGGGTGATCTCGTCGGTCATATTCCACGTTGTCTGCGCATACATCGCCTGCGTGTTATCCCAGATCTCAAGGCCGATGGTATCGCGGATGACGGTGTTGTTCTGTGCCGACTGTTCAAAGAGCTGGATGTATTCGAAATTGTAGATGTTGCCTTCGTATCCACCCTTGACGCTGAAGGTCTCGCCGGCAAACCATTCGAGCTCGACCTTTGTCGTGTAGTCGATGATGCTGTTATTGACGGCAAAGGCAATTCCCGAGTTCTTTCCGTCAAAGCTATTGTCGTAGCGGCTTGCGCTAACAGTGACCGTAGTAAAGAGTGTCGGATCGAAGATGTGCGACCATCGTGCCGAGGTTGCGCGGTTACCGATACGCACGCCAAAGTCCAGGCCCGGCTGTGAAAAGCCCAGGTTGTCACGCGTCATGAACCCGCTGATCGAAACCTTATCGTCTTCGCCCAGATTCTGGGTGATCTTGGCGTTGAGGTCATAGAAATTGAAGGTCGGAAAGGGCGATGACGGATCTTCCGGGACAAGTCCCAGCACGAGATCAAGGTATGTGCGACGTCCACCGAGGAAGAACGACCCGTTACCGAGCGGACCCTGCACCGAAGCGCGAGAGGAAATCAATCCAAGGCCGACGAGCCCTTCGACATGATCGCGGTTACCGTCCTTCTGGGTGATGTTGAGCACTGCCGACATGCGTCCGCCGAACTCGGCCGGGAAGCCCCCTTTGATGAGATCAACATCCTTGATGGCATCGTTGTTGAATGCCGAGATGAAGCCGAATAGGTGCGTCGGGTTGTATACCGTCATGCCGTCGAGCAACACGAGGTTCTGGTCCGGCGAGCCGCCGCGAATGAACAACCCAGAAGAGATCTGCGACGACGTCAGAACGCCCGGCAGCATCTGCAGGGCCCGAAACACGTCGGCCTCGCCGCCGATGCGCAGCTGACTGAGCTGTTCGATCGGAATGTTCACACGCGAGATCGAGATCTGTCGCTTGTCTTCCTGACGATCCGCCGTGACCGTGACCTCGCGGGCCTTGGACGTATCGGAGCTAAGTTCGACGCGCAGTTTCAATGCGCCTGCTGCCACAACGCTCAGAGGAACTTCTTTGCGCTTGTAGCCGACATACGTCACAATGAGCGTCTGCTCGCCGGGCGGAATGTTCGAGATCGAGAAGAAACCTAACTTGTTCGTGTAGGCTCCGAGTTTGGTTCCCTTCACCGAGACTGTCGCACCGATAAGGGGCTCTTTGGTCACCGCATCCTGGACGAATCCTGATACGTTGCCTTTGGTCTTGTCAGCTGGTTCGATGCGCGAACCACCAGCGGCACGCAGCGTACCGGCAATGACAAAAAGTAATGCGAAGACGAAGTGGAGTTTTTTCACAGGCGTGCAGATGACGAACGTTTGCAACGAATGTTGCGTTAACGCCCCCACTACGTCCAACGGGGCGAAAAGGTTCCGTTACGTAGTTTTGCACCGCAGCATTATCCATTCGAGACGACACACCACCATGGCCATCTACATCACCAGCGATTGCATCAATTGCGGCGCTTGCGAACCGGAATGCCCCAATACAGCTATTTACGAAGCCGGCGCAGAGTGGGAACTTGCCGGTACGCGGCATCAGGACAGTACGTCTCCGGGTGGCTTCAAGGGCGAGTTCTTCTCCGGTGAGTTCTACTTCATCGTTCCCGACAAGTGCACCGAATGCAAGGGCTTCCATGATGAGCCGCAGTGCGCTGCAGTGTGCCCTGTTGACTGTTGCCTTCCGGATCCGAACAACGTTGAGACGGAAGAGCAACTTCTGTCGAAGAAGGACTATCTCGACTCGATCGACACGATCCGCCTGCGCTCGTAAACCATGTTTGCGGAGATCCACGTTGAGCGCGGACGCATTCGAGCCGTGCTACCCTGCCTGACGGGAACGATCATCCGTACCGAGACCGACACGTTCACCTATCCGGGCGGCCATGTCTATCCGGGGCTGGTTGACAACCATGCGCACATTGTGCTGCTCGGCGAGCAGCTGACATTCACGGACTTGAGCTCTGTCGATGGACCTGCAGCTCTACTAACTGCACTTGCCGACTCATCCCCCATCGATGGATGGCTGCGCGCCACGGGCTGGAACGAAGAGTTCTGGTCTGAACGTCGCCTGCCCTTGCGTGCCGAGCTTGATGCCATCACCGGCGACGTGCCCCTTCTTGCCATGCGCGTGGATTCTCACTCGGCACTGGTCAACACGGCCGCCCTCATGCATGCGGGTATCGATCCGACAACGGCGCCAGAGCTACTGATCGATGACGACCTCGAGCCCGTGTGGGCTGCTCTGCCAGCCCCTTCCCAGGAAACGCTCCGTCAGATGATCGAGCGCGCAACGGCCGAATGTGCGCGCCATGGTCTTACGGAGATCCACGATCTGCATGTGTTTGAACCCTGGTTGGAGGTCTTCCGCACGATGGCCGAATCCGGACGCCTACCAGTGCGCGTGCAGTCGTTTGTTGGCGGTCAGACCCGGCAGTGGCAGTACCTCGGACAGCTTCCGGCAGGGGGCGAGCTGTTGCGCGTGTGCGGCGTAAAGCTCTTTGCTGACGGTGCGCTGGGCTCGCGCGGGGCGCTGCTCTCAGCCCCTTACAGCGATGATTCTACCACGCACGGACGCTGCCTTCTCAGCGCCCGGGATATGACCGATATGATAACCGAGATCGTCCAGGCTGGCTGGCCCTGCGTGGCCATTCATGCCATTGGCGACGAAGCCGTGCACAACGTGATCGATGCCTACGAAGCCGTGCGCGCACTGCCAGAGGCTGATGATGTGATCTTTCGTCTTGAGCACGCGCAGATCGTGCGCGATGAGGATGTGCCGCGCATCGCTCGTAGCCGCATCATGGCCTGCGTGCAGCCGACGCATTGCATCAGTGACGCTTCCATGGCCGAGCGTCGGCTTGGTACCGAACGGATCAACTGGTCGTATCGGTGGCGTTCGCTTCTTGACGCGGGCGTGCACATCGGTGGCGGCTCGGACTTTCCAATCGAATCACCTGATCCGTTAGCGGGCATTGCGGCCTTTAGTGCCCGTGTTCCCCGTGGACATCACAATGCCTGGCAGGCACACGAGCGCATCACCAGAGCAGAGGCAGTCGATGCTTTTACCTACGGGGCTCATGTGACCTCGGGCATGGAGTATCGCCGCGGACGTATCGACGTGGGGTATGACGCCGACCTGACGATTCTCGATGTTGATCTACTGGATGAAAGCGCTAGCGCTAACTCGTCCGATCATGTCATGGCCACCTTTGTCGCCGGCGTGCGGCGCTTCGAGCGGTGAGACCAGATCTGCAGCGTCGGTTCAACTCGGGCGTCAGCCCCGAGAGTCATGCGGCGCTGATCACCGATCTCGAGAGTCAACTTGGCCTGAAGATCGAATTCCGGATCTGCGAGATGCCGATCTTCATCTCTGGCGAGCTTGCCGGCGAGATGTCACGGGCGGCGCAGGAGCTTGTCGAAGAGTGTCTCAGCTCCGAGAACAGAGTCCGCTCGGCTTCAACGCTGCAGCAACGCTACACCGTGCCAAACGAGTCCACGCGTCCCCTCTTCAGCGTTGTGGACTTTGCCGTCACGATGGACGAGCACGGAGTTTACCTTCCGAGGCTTATCGAACTGCAGGGGTTTCCGTCGCTCTTTGGCTATCAGCAGCTTCTGGCCGAGTCGTTCATTGGCCACTATCATCTTGACGCCGTCACGCCGTTTCTCTCTGGTATCGACAAGGCACGCTATACAGAGCTTCTTGCTACGTCGATCTTCGGATCGCATGACCCGGCCGAGGTGGCTCTGGTGGAGATCGACCCGGACACGCAGAAGACACGTCCGGACTTTGTTGCCATGGAAAGGCTCATCGGCCTGCAGAGCGTGAACATCCGCAATGTGGTACGTGATGGCAAGGGGCTTGCCTTTACCGACTCGAGCGGACGTCTTCGTCCGCTGAAGCGGATCTTCAACCGCGCCATCATCGACGAGCTTGATGACCTGGGTGTTGAGCTGAACTTTTCCTGGAACGACGAGCTCGATGTCGAATGGGCTGGACATCCCAACTGGTATTTCCGCATCAGCAAGTTTCTGCTCCCCTACCTGAAGCATCCCACCGTTCCGCGCAGCATTGTCGTTGCCGAGCGTCATGCCTGGAACGAGGACGTACTTCAGCGCTCGGTACTCAAGCCGCTCTACGCCTTTGCGGGCAAGGGCGTCAATGTTGCGCCAACGATGGCCGACATCGAGGCGATCCCCCACGAAGAGCTCTCGGAGTGGATCCTGCAGGAGCGCGTGCACTACGCCCCCTGCGTGCCCACGCCCGAAGGTGACAACTTCGTCGAGATCCGCATCATGCTCATCTGGCCTGATACCGAGACGCGTCCGGTGCCGGTGATGACGCTGGCACGCACCGGGCGCGGCGCGCTCATGGGAGCACGCTACAACGTGATTCAGTGGACTGGCAGCTCGGGGTGTCTAATCGCCCCGTAACTATCGTTGCAAACTGGCGCGTTACTGAGCCAGCAGGGCTTCGATGCGAGTGGTGGCCTCTTCGAGGAACTGTTCCTCGGGGTGCAGGCCCACTTCCTTGAACTGAATGCGTCCGTCCTTGCCGATGTAAAACTTGGTAGGAATACCCGTGACGCCAAACTTGCGCACCACGCTGTCGTCCTTGTCCATGAACATCGGAAACGTCAGACTGGTGTTCTTGGCCAGAAAGTCCTTGACGGTCTTGACGCGGTCTTCGCTACGTTCCCAGACGTTGACAACGGCAATGACCACGTTCGGGTCATTCTTGTAGCGTTCGTAGAGCTTCTGCAGCGACGGAAACGACTGTCGGCACGGTCCGCACCAGGTGGCCCAGTAGTCGATGATCACGACCTTGCCCTTCCAGTCCGAGATATTCACTGGTGTTCCGTCAAGAAGCGTGAACGTACCATCGATCCCCGGCTGATTGAGAAACTCCTGTTGCACACGCTTTGCCATGGCCTTGCGTCCCGACGCACGCAGCTTGGACTCATCTGAAGCGATCTGCGCGCTGTCCTTACCCTGCTGCTGCTGAATGCTGCGGTAGGCATTGACGATGCCTTGTGACGAGTGTCCGGCAATAATGGCCCTGCGGGTCAGATCGAGAGCTTTATCGGATTTGCCGTTGGAGCGGTACAGATCGATCAGCATCTCCTGACAATTCTTGTCGGCATCATCACCGGCGATCTCCACACTTTGCTCGAGTGCAGCGATGGCTGCATCGGCGCGACCGTTGACGCGCTCGATCGCCCCCTTGATGAACATGAGCAGTGAGCGAGCGATGCGCTGCTCTTCGTTCCATTCCGACGGACCGACGTTGCGCGGACGTCGTGCAGGATCTTCGGCGGCCTTCATACCCACGTCGATCAGGCGGATAGCCTGCGGACGCAGCGTGTCGTTGCCGCCGATGAAGTTGGCCGCCTGGTGATACGTCATGGCCGAGGCCGTTGGGTTGTTGTCGAGGAAGGAGATCAGCAGACGAAGCGCCCCTTGCTGGCTTGCAGCCCGCAGCACCGCGTCGGTGATGTTCTGGCGTGCACTGCTGGCGGGATACTTCTTCAGGTGATCGACAACGCCGGAGATGAACTCTTCCAGACTCTTGGCCTGACTGATCTGTTCGAGCTGATACTGTTCGGCAGCGATCGAATTCGGGAACCGCCGTGCGGCGTCTTCCATCACCCGCGAAGCTTCTTCGCCTTTGCTCTGCGCAGCATAGGCCTGAGAGATAGCGATGGCTTCAACGGGCGATGAGATCTGCATGACCGATGAGGTCAGCTCTCGGTACTTGCCCGTTGCCTCGTGCTCTTCGAGCTCACCGACGGCTTTGGCGATCATAATGTAGTTGATCTGCGCTACGGCACTTTTCGGGTACAGACGCGATTCGGTGTTAAGCAGGTCGAGAGCTTCGTTGAGGTCTTCCTTCATGCGGCACGGGGCTGGCAGCTGTCCGAAGCGGGCCATGGCGGCCTTGAGGTTTGCCCCCTCAACGTGGCGCGTGCCATCCGAGGTGACGAGGAATTCCCAAAACAGGTCGTTGTTACGGTCATAGGTGCGTCCGTTACCGACCTTGACGATGCCATAGACCACGTCACGGCGCAGCTCGAGTGATCCCGTCCAGCGTCCCGACTTCTTGCTCAGGGGAATCTCCGCGGCCTGCGGGGCCTCGGCTTCACTTGTGAACAGATACACCACCGCATGCGGATCACCCGCATCGATCATGTCGGCGTCACGCTCCTGGGGCGTGTACTCGATGGTGATCGCCTGGCCGACCTTTGGGCTCATCGGCAGCAGCGTCACGGTTCCAGCAAGAGCGGACGTGGCCGTAGCGGCTGCCATCAGCAGCACCATGGTGAGTTTGCGCACGGAGAATGTCTTTCGGAGATCGAACATAGGTCCAATGGGAATGTGATTTGGATGACCCTCGGCGCCTAGCGCACAAGTCCGTAGCCGCCATCGACCACGATAGTCTGTCCGGTGATATAGTCCGAACAACGCGCAAAATACCGCACGGCGTCGACAACGTCAGAGGCCTGACCGTGCCGTTTCATGGGAATGCGCCCCGTATCGACGAGTGAGGCGTCCGAATCTTGCGCCTCAAGGGGCTGAGCAATCGCCCCGGGCGCTACAATGTTCACAGTGATCATCGGGGCAAGACTGCGCGCCAGCGAGTGCGCCAGCGTTGCCTGGGCTGCCTTGCTGGTGTTATACGCTGCGCGGTCGCGCCAGATCTCGCGGGCGCCCAGCGAGCCGATCACCACGATGCGTCCTGTCCTCTGCGCCGCGCGGCACTGTTGCTGGTATGCCCGCGCAATGGTTAGCAGCGGCAGAGTGTTCACGCGCATGGCGCCAAGCAGATCATCCTCATCAAGCTCGTCCACGGGCGTTGCCGCAGGAAACACCCCGACGTTATAGACGACCACATCGGCCGCACCGAGTTCGTCGCAGAGTCCGTTCATGGACGCCGTCAGTTCATCGGGAATGGTCACATCGCACCGGCGCATCGTACAGCGCACTGTGGTCAGTGACGAGCGCAGCTCGGTTGCCTGATCGGCCGAGCTGTGATAGGTCAGGCCGACGTCGTAGCCATCGGAGGCAAGCCCCCTGACAATGGCCGCACCGATGCGTCGGGCCCCGCCGATGACGATCGCTACCGGCATGAGGCATCCGTCATTGGCGGCAGAACCAGCTCGCAGCGCACGGCCGCGCCGTCATGGACCACGTCGATGTGTGTGCCGGCATGGGCGTACTCGCCACGCACGTAGCCCAGGGCGTAGAAGCTCGTGCCGTCAAGACCCGCGATCACGCTGGTGATGAGTCCCACGGCCGCGCCTTCGGCCATCACCGGGTCGTCCTGTGTCAGCGGCAGGGGGCTTACAAACCCCATGATGCGCTGCTTGACCTTGTTGTAGGAATCCAGGCGGGCCACCACTTCCTGGCCGATATAACAGCCCTTGGTAAACGACGTTAGGTGCAGGAGTCCGGCCTCGAGCGGGTTGTAGGAGAGCGTCCACTCGTGTCCGCGCCGGCCCATGCCGGCCAGCACGCGGATCGCCTCAACATCCTCGTCGCTCAATTGCGGAAGTTCGTCGGCTGATGCCAGCAGGTGCACGCGCAGAGCATCAATGGCCTCAGGGCTGCCAAGGATCCAGAAGGACACTTCGGCCGGCGATGGCAGGCGAACGATGCGCAGTTCGCCCTGCGGGGTCTCGAGCGTGGTCCACTGGGCAATGGTAAAGGCCGAGACATCGATCTCAGTAAGCTGGGCGACGATGTCGGCCGCGCGTGGACCCAGCACCTCGACGGCATCGAACTCCGAGGAGCGATCACGCAGGCGAACATCGTCCATGATAACGTACTTTCGTACCCACTGGATGATCTCCGAAGCGGCCTCTGGCGAGCCCAGCAGAAGCGTCGAGGCGTCGTCCTGCAGGAGCGTCACAACGTCGATGATGCGGGCCTTATCGGTCAGCAGCACCGTCTGGCGTCCGCTGCCGGAGGGCATCGAGCGCAGGTCGTTCGTGGTCAGGCGGTGCAGCAGATCCACGCGGTCCGCCCCGGTCAGGTCAATGACCGTAAGTCCGGACCGGTTGGCCCAGGCCGCATGGTTCAGGCATGACTGCCGTCGGCGTCGGATGTCGTCGATCGTCACTGTCGGTATCATTTTCTCACTTGTAAAACGCCCGCAAACCTACGAAACCATGATCGTCCTTGCCGTCCTGATTCTGCTGCTCGCCCCATGCGCCGATGCTGCTGCCCAGCGCGTGCCGTATCGCGTTCATCTGCGGGATAAGGGGCCCGGAGAATTCCGCCCCGGAACGCCGCTCTACGACAGCATTGCACGCGAGTATCACCCGCAGGCTCTTTCGCGCCGCAGCACTGCCGGCATGGCGCCTGTGCTGGACAGTCTGGATCGCCCCCTGCACGGGCAGTATGTGGACCAGATCCGGGCTATCAGCGACAGCGTGCTAACGTCGAATCCGTGGTTCAATTACATCGTCGTGGGATTGGACTCAAATCAACTTCAACGCGCGCGTCAGCTGGACTTTGTGCGCTCGGTCAGCCCCTGCCGCAGCGTTTCCTATGTTCTTGGTCAACCTGAGGACTGCACTCCCCCGCCGGACGAGCTTTCGACGCCGATGCTCGAGGTCGGCAACGTCAATCGCATGCATGACCTGGGCGTGTATGGTCAGGGGGCTCGCATCGGCGTCATCGACAACGGCTTTCGCTGGCGCAGCATGCGCGCTCTGGGGCATCTGAGCGTTGAGAAAGAGTATGACTTCATCTATCGACGTCCGGTAACGTCCAACCAGGACAACGACCCCGGCGCGCAGGATCACCACGGAAGTCTGATCATGTCCGTGGCTGCGGCCTGGCACACGGACTCGGTCATGGGCGTGGCACCGTTTGCCACCTATCTGCTAGCCAAGACCGAGGACATGCGCTATGAGCGCCGGATCGAAGAGGACCTGTATGTCGAAGCGCTCTGGTGGCTCGAGAAAAACGGCGTGGATATCTCGTCGTCGTCGCTTGGCTATCGCACCTTCGACAGTACCGACGAGTCGACGCCGTACGAGCTGCTCGACGGACGCACGACGTTTCCGGCACGGGCAATCAACGTCGCCACATCCCGGGGCATGATCTGCGTAACGGCGGCCGGCAACGAGGGCCCGAAGGGGCGTTCAATTTCTACTCCCGGCGACGCCGACAGTGCCGTGACCGTGGGGGCGATCTCGCTTGACGGAACCACGGCCTGGCCTGCCTCCTCGTGGGGGCCGACAGCATCGGGACGTCAGAAGCCGGACTTCTCGGCTCCGGGCATGCGCGTACCGTCGCAGTTTGTTGATGGCAGTATCATCCGGGCCAGCGGCACCTCTCTAGCTACCCCGTTTGTTGCCGCTCAGTTCGGCCTGCTGCGTCAGTTGTATCCGGCGCTGCCGGCGAGCATCATCCGTGATGCCATGCGCCGTGCCTCGGTCTATGCCGACGCGCCCGATTCCGTGCTGGGTCATGGTGCGGTGGACATCGTCACGGCGGCCTGCCTGCTGGGCCCGAAGATCACCGAGCCGGCCGTGGTCACGGTCGAGGGAAAGACCGTCATTCTTGCGCCCATCTTCTCCACTGATGTGCTCGAGCCCGAGCTGCAGATGTCATCGCCGGACAGCACAAGAAGTACCGTCATCATTGGACGTCGCATTGTGGGTCAGTTTTACATGTTTGAGCTTGACGAACGGGTGTTTGACGCCGGTAAGGCGCGCTATCGCATCATCGCCATGCAGAAGGGCGGCAGCATGGACGTCTATCCTCCGGTCGGCCATGCAGACGTCACCCAGCGCGGCGTTTCGGTGCCCTGCGGCATGCGTCTGCCGTCGGTACTTGTATCTGTTGCCGACGACCGACCGCGGCATTCCTTGCCTGTTGTCACGGGTGCGCCACTGGCCACGGGTGCGCGTGAGCTTGCCGTGTCGGGCCTTGTGCAGGCCCCCTACCGCCTGCGTCTCATCCATATTGTGACGGGTCAGGTCATCGAGGCCGACCTTCTCGGACACGATGAACGCCGGACCTCCGTCATGGCGCCTTCGGGTCTGACCTCCGGAGCATGGATCCTTGAATGCCGGACGCCGGACGCGCTTGTGCACCTGCCATTTGTGGTGATCTAACGCATGAACATTCTTCTTACCGGTGCCCGCGGCGAACTGGGCAGCGTGGTGCATTCTGTGTTGCTCGAGAAGGGGGCCGATGTTGTTGCAGCGGATCGCGACAGTGTTGACCTGACCAACCACGAGGAGTGTCAGCGCTACATCTCGGCCCATTGCGGGCACATCACGGGCGTGGTGCATCTTGTGGGCGGCATCCGTGCCGGAGAGCCCATTGCCACGACCCCGGCCGAAGACGCCGATGTGATGATGCAGCTCAACTACACCACCACCTTCAACGTGCTGCGTGCGGCCATGCCTGTGCTGATCGCCAACGGTGGCGGCTCGATCGTCACCATCGGCGCGCGGGCCGTGCTGCACCCCGTGGCACGCCGGGCCGCCTATGCGGCTGCCAAGGCTGCCGTGGTCTCTCTCACTCTTTCGGCCGCCGAGGAGGGTCGCGTGCATGGCGTGCGGGCCAACTGCATCATTCCGGACGTCATCCGCACTTCGGCCAACCTTACCTGGGGCACGCCTGAGGAGATCGCCACTTGGGTCAGACCCGAGGAGATCGCCAGCGCTATCGCCGAGCTCTTGCAGGTCGAGTGCGCCATCACCGGCACCGTGATCCCGATGCTGCAAACCTCGCGGAGGCGGTGATGCAGGGCAACGTACGTTCCACCTTCAGTTTTCTGCTGCACTACTACCGTCCGTACCGCTGGCAGATGTTTCTTGCACTGCTGTTCATGATCCCCAGTAGCGGCGTAAGTCTGCTGTTCCCTGCTCTAACGGGGCGCATCATTGACCAGATCCTCGAGCACAGTCAGCCCTCGACGCTGATGTCCACCGGGGGCTTCTTCCTTGCCATGCTTACCGGTCAGGCCATTGTGGGCTATGTGGTGTCGGTTACGATGTCCCGCACGACCGAACGGGTGATCTCGACGCTTCGCTCGGACCTGTTTCAGCACATTATCCGCCTGCCCCTTTCCAAGATGTCGGGACACCGCATTGGCGAGCTCTCTTCGCGCATCTCCAGCGACATGACGCAGATCCAGGAGACGTTTTCGTTTTCGCTTCTGCAGCTGGTGCGCCAGAGCATCTTCCTGGTTGGCTCGATCGTTCTGATCCTTGCCACCAGTGTACGCCTGACCATTCCGATCATCGTTGGCATGCCCATCATTGTTGGGGCGGCCGTGCTAATCGGACGTCGGCTGCGCAAGCTCAGCACGCGCACGCAGGATGCCCTTGCAAAGACCTCGACCATTGTCGAGGAGGCCCTGCAGAGTATCTCTGCCGTCAAGTCCTACGTGCAGGAGCAGCAGGAGATCACGCGCTACACCTCGGCCTTGTCGGAGAACGTGCGCCTTGCCATTCAGGGGGCTCGCCTGCGCGCGGCCTTTGTAACGTTTATTATCTTCGTCGTCTTTGGCGGCATCGCTGCGGTGATCCTGTATGGGGCTCGTCTTGTGGAATCGGGCGACCTGCGCATGGGCGAACTGCTGTCGTTTCTGATGTATGCGATGTTCGTTGGCGGCGCACTCGGCTCATTCGCCGAGCTCTACGGTCAGATCCAGAAGTCGCTTGGTGCGGCCGTGCGCATTCGGGAGATCCTTTCCGAGCCGGACGAAGAAGTGGGCGCCGACGCGCCCGAGGTGCGTCTTGGAGCGATCCAGCTTGACGGCGTGTCGTTCCGTTATCCGGACCGTCAGGACGCGCTGGTGGTCAACAACATCAGCATTGAGATCCGCCGTGGCGAGCGCGTGGCATTTGTCGGCGAGAGCGGATCGGGCAAGTCCACCACGGCTGCGCTGCTGCAGCGGTTGTACGACCCAACCGACGGAAGCATTCTGTACGACGGTCAGCCGGCTTCGAACTACACCAAGGCCCAGGTGCGTCGCAGCATCGGCGTGGTTCCGCAGGACATCGTCCTGTTTGGCGGCACCATTGAGGAGAACATCCGCTATGGACGTCCTGGAGCTTCGTTCGACGACGTGCGTGCGGCGGCGCGCGGGGCCAACGCACTTGACTTCATCGAGCAGTTCCCCGAGGGCTTCCAGACCCTTGTGGGCGAGCGCGGCCTGAAGCTCTCCGGCGGACAGCGTCAGCGCGTGGCCATCGCCCGGGCGCTGCTCAAGAACCCGTCCATTCTGATCCTGGACGAGGCCACCAGCTCACTGGACGCCGAGAGCGAGCATCTGATCCAGGACGCTCTGGAGCGATTGATGTCCGAGCGCACTAGTGTTATCATTGCCCACCGGCTGAGCACCGTGCGCACATGCGATCGCATTTTCGTGTTTTCGCGAGGCACCGTTGTCGAGTCGGGCACGCACCAGGAGCTGCTTTCAAGGGGCGGATTGTATAGTCATTGGTGCGACCTGCAATTCATCCGCTGAGAACCTCTTGTTAATCCTCGGACTGCGGTTATATTTGCACTCCGTTTTTGATGAACGGGCCCATAGCTCAGCTGGGAGAGCGCTTCAATGGCATTGAAGAGGTCAGCGGTTCGATCCCGCTTGGGTCCACGACGTAACGGTACGAGGGATCGTAGCTCAGCTTGGTTAGAGCGCCGCCCTGTCAAGGCGGAGGTCGCGGGTTCGAGCCCCGTCGGTCCCGCCCAATCCCACAGAACGCCCGTCAGCAATGATGGGCGTTTTTTTTTGATTACGGGATTACGGAATTGCGGAGCTGTCATCCCTGCGTAAGCTGGGATCCAGACGAGATAATGACCAAGGACAAATGACCAATGACCGCGTCGTTTTGTAATCTGTCAACTCGTAACTGCGCGCAACGCCTTGCGGTCCTTCGCCGCTGCGCGGCTCGGGATGACGAACGTGCGCTGCGCGGAGTTACGGAGTTACGTGGTCGTTCGTAATTCGTCATTGGTCTTTCGTCATTCGTAATCCGTCATCGGTCATCCGTCATCGGTCATCCGTCATCGGTTCTCACCTCACACCCCAAACCAAAAACCCAAAACCTGCGAAGCCGTTATCTTCGCTAAACCTCATACTCTTGTTTAGAAGCGTGGTGAGGCATTTTCACGGCATTCAGACTGGATTATCATGCCAATGGACACGAAGTGGACACGAGCTTCACTATCAGAGGCCATACAACAACACAAGCCAAATCCGATCGATACATTCATGATCGGTATCATCATTCTTGCAGGCGTTACCGTGGGCTTGGAAACATCCCCATCGATCATAGCTTCATATGGTGGCCTACTTCATGCCCTGGATGTTCTCTTTGTTGTTCTCTTTGCGCTCGAGGCTATCATCAAGATTCGGCTCCACACGCCGGCCTGGAAGTACTTTGCAAGTGGCTGGAACCTGTTTGACTTTCTCATTCTGATACTCACAGCTTTGCCACTTATTCTGAGCATGAGCTATGGGGCTATTGAGTCTGTGATCGCACTACGGTCCTTAAGTATCATACGATCTCTACGTGCACTTCGGTTTTTGCGTCTTACGTCTGAACTGGATGGGCTCAGGATCGTGATTGAGACCCTTGTGCAGTCTTTGCCCAAACTTGGTATTGTTGCTCTCTTGCTGATGAGCTTACTCTACACGTACGCCGTTATTGGCTACAACCTGTTCCATCTGAATGATCCCAAACACTTTGGGACGTTAGCGCAGAGTACGCTAACGATGTTTCAGTGCGCTTTAGGTGATTTCTCATCGATTATGCATACGCAGATCGATGGTAGCGCCTTTGACAAGGGGTACTATGACAGCCTCGTGCTGCATTACGGGAAAGTACAGTCAGAAACGTTTCCGGTTTTGGCTCCGGCCTTTTTCCTGTCTTTCGTTTTCATTGCTGGACTTACCATCCTCAACTTCTTTGTGGGCACGATCATCTCTGAACTCGATAACGTCAGATCAACTGAAAGCGACCAAACGAAGAAGCTCAATAGCCTATCTGCACGTTTTGATGGGCTGGAAGAAATGGTTCGGGATATCCACAGGCGTGGCAGATAAACACACTGCGAACATTTGTTGGGCAATAGTGCCGCTAGTTTGTACACAGCATCCCGTTCGATTCTGAAGTGCGAAAATTACATGCTAGAGAGGCTTCTGACGACTTACCCAATGACACTGATTGTCGCATCAGACTCTCGAACGATCTTAACCATCTGTTCCTCGCTGTGCTGACTCTTTCACACTGGACCACGCTGAGTTTTGATACCTCAACATATTACTGGTCCTAATATCCCGCCCCACTCTAACTTCACCTCCAACTTGGATACCGTTCCGTGCCTTGTTGTGAGCTTTGCATGTTAGCACTAAATTGTAGGCAATGGAGAACAATTATATAAAATACAAATCATATACAGCGGCGTTTAACGTGCTGAAGGACGCATTGAAGAATGATGATTTGCCAAGATGCATTGCCGCAGTTGCGGTTTGTGAAAGTGTCATTGCTGATCGTCTGCAGTCTTTCCTAAAGTTTAAAACGCCGACATTGTTTTTGAAAAGAGGCAAAGAAGTAAAGCATGTATCTACAAGTCATATGATTCGTGAATGCCTGAAGTATTTTCCGAATTATAGAATTGAGATTAGGTCTAAGCATGGCCGTATCGATTCTGAATCCCTGTTCGACGATCTGCTTACTTGGCTGTCTTGTCGGAATGACATTTGCCATAGCATTGTAAAGTCCGAACCAGGATATCCGACAGTGGATGTTGATGAGTTTTATTTGTCGGCAACACGGGCGGCAAAAGAAGGAATTAAGCTGTCAAAACTTACCAGCAAATGGCATAAACAACAACTTTGTACAACAAAACACATAGTCGTATGAATCAGGAACTTGAAAAACTTATTGAACTAGCTCTCGCCGACGGTCAAATTACCGCAAAGGAAAGGAAGGTGATTCTGAAT
>CAYMTW010000002.1:76028-82533 GCA_964393485.1 uncultured Melioribacter sp.
GATGCTGACGAAGCAGAAATGATATTGGACGGCAAGCTGCATCAGATAGACGCTTCCAAGCCGAAGCTTAAAGAGAAGGTTGGCGGTATAAGATCTTGTCCTGCTTGCGGTGAATCTGTCAAGGCGATGGAGATAGTATGTACGGGGTGTGGCCACGAATTCTCCAATATGAAAGCCAATAGCACTCTGCTGAAATTGCTCGCCGACATAGAAAAAATTAACAATAGTGGCAAAACCTCTGAACAGACACCAAATGATTCAGTGGAAGATCAACTCAGTACTCAAGAGTTGGAAATGGAGAGAAACAAACGCAAAAGTGAGTTGATCGCGAATTACCCTATCCCTAACACGAGAGAAGACATCCTTGAATTTCTTGCGTACTCGCTCTCGAAAGGTAAGGACAATTCGTATATGACATATTTTGGTGACTCAGCGTCTACGGCTGGTGCCTGGCGAAAAAAAGCTGAAGAGATCATTATAAAGAGCAAGATAATGTTTAAAAACGATGACAGGTTCTATGATGAAATTCTGCAGTATGAAGCTAGTTTGAATTCTTCACTAAAGACTAGGAAGAGAGTCGCGATTCTCATTGCTTCGGTGGTTATCCTGCTCTTGGTATTAGCGTTCGGAAGTGTTTTGGTTTCTGAAATCAACGGCAAGTAACAACCATGGGTCTATTCGCTAGCAAAACTGAAGGCGGCATGACGGACATGATCCGCTGCGATGAACATGACTACCTGATTTGGAAATGGAGGCCGGAGGGTAGTTCTGTAAACACAAGCAATAAGGAAAACGCGATTCGTTGGGGTAGCAGTTTGCGTGTCAAAGATGGAGAAGTCGCTGTTTTTGTCTACCGACAAAACAACGGAATTCATCAGGATTTCATCGAAGGACCTTTTGACGACACATTAAAGACAGCCAATTTCCCCATCCTTTCAAGTATTGTTGGTCTAGCGTTTAACGGTGGGACACCATTTCAGGCTGAAGTCTACTTCATCAACCTATCAAAGGTTATACCGTTTAGCGCCAGGGTACCATACTTTGATATTTTCGATCCGCGTTTTATTGACTTTGGAGTTAAATGCGCTGTAGGGTATCAAACGCTGAGTCAAATCAAAGATTACAAAGCCTTTTTGAAGATTCATAGGTTGACAAACTTGACTCCAAACGAGCTTAATGTCAAAATGAAGCCCGTTATAGATCGGCACATCAAGGCTTTGGTTGCCAACATTCCGAAAGAGAAGAATGTTGCTGCTGTGCAGATCGAAACTCAATTGGATGAGATCAACATTCTGTCGGAAGAAAGATTAATACCAGAGATTGAGAGAGTGTTTGGAATACAGATCAACAGTTTAACTATAGACAAAGTCGATATTGACAAGGATGACGAGCAGTACCATACGCTCAAGAAGCTAACTGCTGACATCACGGAACGAAAGACCACAACTCAAGCGAATATTGAAATTGACACATTGCAGGCCCAGTCGGCAGTAAACATCAAAAACATCCAGGATACTCAGAGAATCAATTCTGACAACCTTGAAGAGCAACTACGAATCCAGAGAGAAGAGTTGCAACGAGCACAGAAACTGCAAACGGAATCCAGCTTCTTTGGAGTGCACCAACTCAATATTCAGACGGAAGCACAAAAGGAGGTGCTGAAAGCTGCGGCTGAGAATCTTGGTGCAATGGGCAAGACTGACTTTGGTAGTGGCTCTGGCACCATGAACCCAGCTGGTATGATTACTGGCATGATGATGGGCAGTGCAATGGGCAGTCAGATGGCCAACATGATGAACCAGATGGGCAATTCAATGTCCGCCAACAACACGGGTTCCGGAGCGCAGTCGACGCCACCTCCGCCGCCAATGAATATGGGTTCGCAGTATCATGTCATGATCAATAATCAACAGGCAGGACCCTTTACAGTTCAGCAGTTACAGGGTCTCTTCATTCAGGGTCAGTTTAATGCCAAGTCCTACGTATGGAAACAGGGTATGACGGACTGGGCGTCTGCAGATCAGTTGCTCGATTTACAGCCAATCTTTCAGAGCGTACCACCTCCTCCGCCACCCCCACCACAACCGTGATTCCTCACACAGGTGATTTATGCATGATGAAAACAACTTCGGTTCGATAGACAGACTAATTGAGTTTGGAATGAGTATGGCAATTGCACAGCAAATGGTTCAGACGATGAACCATGCAATGCAAAACATGTCCGTCCCTACGTTTAAGTCCACACAGGTCAATTTGCCGAGACCAACGGAATTCTACGCCTTGGTTAACGACATACCACAGGGCCCATTCTCGGAAGCGCAACTTTGTGAGCATATCACAGCTGGGCGTGTGACACAATCAACAATGGTTTGGATGTGCGGAATGCCGAACTGGATGCGAGCGCATATGGTGACGGATGTTGAAAGACTGTTCCAGTTTGCACCCCCACCAATTGCAAAACAACCATAGAATAATTTGCTCATGAAGATCATTCCTTTGAGTGCAGCACTCGTAGTAATTCTCTCGGCAGCGATCTCGTACTTCATCGCGGACTATGCAGCAGAAGAACGCATGGTTGTGGTTGGAATCGGGTGCTTCATGTCGCTGTGTGCAACCGCCATTCCTGGAATGGCTATGCGATTTTCCTCGGATCGTATAGCGACGGTAGGGAGAACATCCTCAATGGGATTCTGCGTGGTAATCATCCTGGGGCAGGCACTCTACAGTGGTTTTTCGATGACCTCAGTACCGCTGTATTTGCTGATGACCACCGGATTGCTTGTTGCTCACCTCTTGGTTCTCTCTGCAATTAATAGGTCTGGACAGTAGAGGTCTTTATTCAGACAGTTTTCAATCAAAAGGATTCGGTCCGTGCCATCATGACCCCATTGTGGTGAACCTCAGGTAAACACAGCATCAGCCGTTTGTCCAAGTTGCGGAGGGAATCTAGCGACTGTATCATTCAGTGTAGCAGCCGAAAAGCTACATTCAGAGCTAATGGCATCCCGTAGGCGCAACGTTCCGCATTGACACGGTTGTATACCTTGCCAACGGAGAAAGACGACATCGTTGCAGTGCTTTCGATGGCTGTGCCATTGTCAATCGCACATCTGAATCGCGACAATCTCTCGCCGGCTGAGGTCATCTTGGATTCTCTAGGTCTCTTGCGCGACGAAGGTCGATCTCAGCTTAAGAACGAGGCAAGTGTGTGGGCCGCCAAAGCAGATGCGATCCTACACAATGCTAGAGTGCTGTACAGTCATGACAGCAGTTTCATCGAGACACTGTGTGGTTATGGACAACGGCTGAGTAATGACAAGCTAGGCGCGAAGAAGGCGAGTACCTTGTTGGTTCTGGTGTTGCCCATACTTGTTGTGCTTGTGATTCTTGTGAACAATCCATCTGTTGTGCCGTTTGTTGGTGGCGCACTCGTTCTCTTTGTCATCTGGCTTGGCTTCCAAGTGGTAACCCAGCGAAAAGGTCCGGAGGTCTCCAACAAGACATCGAGTATAATCGGTAGCACTCATAACGTAGCTCCTATCCCAAGTCCATCAATAGCCCCGCTACAACAATCTCCCGTATTCACGATGCCGACGGTCAGCAGTAAGTCAAAAGTTGTGGCGTTGATCTTGTGTCTCTTTTTGGGCCTGTTCGGAATACACCGTTTCTATGCAGGTAAGATCGGCACTGGACTCTTGATGCTCTTCACTTTGGGTGGGTACGGAATCGTTTGGCTGGTAGACCTTGTGCTCATTGCAACATCGAACTTCAAGGACAAGAGTGGTCTTCGGTTGGTGTAGCGACGATGCTATTCGATTCCCAGCTTCATAGCCATCATCTCGACTTGTCCCATGAGGTCTCGATCATTACCGATTGACAAACGAATCTTCATAATCACCTCCGCGCATTTCGATCGCCATGCGGCTCGTATGTCCCGTTCATAGGAGTTTTCACTGAACCATGACCACTTGCTGTTGGTGTGAGCTTTGCTAAATGATTGAGCGAGAAACTCAAGCAGTGCTTCCTTAGAGTTAGGAACAGGGAAGGTTGAGATTATCTGTACGATTCGTCTTGTGATGGCATCAGTATCATCTGCATCGTGTTGTTGGTATACATCCTGAATTGCAGAATGAAGCTCACTGATTGTCCGCTCGGCTGCAACTGCACGGAACTCGTAGCCACAAATGCAGCGAGTTGTAAATGATTCAGTTGGATTGCCACACATCGGGCATCGAGAAATATCTGTCATTGCTATGACTCGAAAATCATTGGAGGATTAGTGTCAGGTCAGGTCGAGTACCCATGTCTCAAAGCGAACATTGGCTTCTTCGAGCAGGGCGTCAGCAAGCGCTCGCAGAGTTCGTGATGCAACAGCTGATAGAGAATTAGCCCCATTTGCTGTGAGACTGCCATGAGCCACACCGACTCGTAAAACGCAAGCCGCAATTCGCAGATCATTTGACGATCCTGACATGAAATCACGAAATGCGTTTGCCAAACGCTTGTCGGAGAGATACTCAGATATGTCCTCGTTCAGCTTCGGTAGCTGTTTACGCAATCTTGCCGCAAGTTCTGGATGCTCCAATCTCCACTTACTTACATTTGTGCCGGCAATCTCGCCGACGAGCTCTGCAGCAGTGTATGCCAAAAAGACCGAGAAGATTGCTGAGTATCCAGACAATGAACGTGCCGAGATATCGGTAGCATCAACACTTTTAAATCGGTGTGCAAAGTGCCAGCGTGCTCTCGCTCGATTCGCAGTTGCACGCTGCACGTCACTAATCGAGTTAGGATTCTGTCGGACTACATGAGTAAATCGTTTCCAAGCTTTCATCTCGACCTCATGCTAATATTACCGTTTCTTCCTAATCGACTCACCCCTGAGTACGATACGGTGTGAGGTGTAAACAAGGCGGTCGAGAATGGCGTCGGCAATGGTGTTCTCGCCGATGACGTCAAACCACGCCGGTACAGGAAGCTGGCTGGCGATGACCGCAGCTGCGCGACCATGCCGATCCTTATTGATTTCCATCAGATCCATGCGTTGCTGGGCGTCGAGCGGGACAAGGCCGAAGTCATCGATGATCAGCAGATGCTTTCGAAGGATCGTGTCATAAAACTTGGCTGACTGGGTCCGCCCCAACTACGATGTAGTTCAGTTCAGAGGACACCGTGGTGTTGATTTTCCCTCCGTGCCTCTTGACAAGTGATTCAGCTTCGACTCGCGTGTATAACGAGAGTGTTCCTGTAAACAGGAAGGTTAGTTCTTTGAACGGTAGAGATTGAGTCATAAATCGGACCCCGGTATATAGTGCTGTGGTGGTAGAGGAATCTACGAAATGCCACGGTGACTTCGATAGTCTGTGATGTCATACTAATCCTCATCTTCCCCATCGAGCATATCTACAGACAGTGTCCCCGTGAACGCACGCAGGACTTGTTCTACCTCACTTTCAATCGATGGTAGACCGTCGAGTGCCAACAGCGTTGATTGGCCGCCGGCCAGGATAGTAGCTGTCTCAAGGTCGATTGATTGTAGGCCATTGAGAATCAGCATTCCTCTGTGCTGCGCTAAAACCTGAGCAACATCCGGGTTTAGTTTTACGAGGCCAGACAAAGAGAGTGACCGTCTGCCAATGGGACTTTGCATGACGTAAGCAAGTTCATCCTTCACAGGATCAATGTCATCCGCATCTCCAATATCAATGAGATGGCGAGAAATTGAGGGCGAGATTTCCGTCAGTCCGTCAAGCGAGAGCGATTCGTGCTTTTCAGCAAAGCATTTAGCGATATGCACATCGACACTCCGCACACCACACAGCGCTACCCCACCAAGATGAGATGCAAGGGGCTCCGCTATCTCTGGTGTCAGCTGCTCTATCCCATTAAGCAGCAACAGTCCACGATATTGAGCTATTGCTGATGCAACCGGTGGCTCAAGTTCTCTAACTCCATTGAGCGATAGTAGCATGCCACTATGTCCAGCGAGAGTGGTAGCGAGTTCTTCATTTAGATCCTGCAATCCGTCGAGATGAAGATCCGCGAACTCTTGTACCAACAACTCGGCGGCATCAATGTCTAAATGAACGAACTTGTCAAAGAATAGCCCGGTTGAATTCTCAATCGCCTTCTTTGCAATCTGTTTTGTGACTCTGTTACCATTCATGGTGCAGGCTGTCTTTCAATTGGATAACCGGCCAATCTACATAGTGTTTTGATATCTGTATTTGAGTCCGTTGCACACAGGGCAGTAACGTTCCTTCATTTTTAACTTCCGGAGCGAGGGGCAGGATTACTGAATTACGGAATTACAGAATGACGTATTACATGATGACGCTGTCATCAGTCATTGGTCATCGGTCATCGGTCATTCAAGTGCTTGGATCCCTCACTGCGCTCGGGATGACAGTGGCGTAATTCCGTAATCCCGTAATTCGTAACTACTCCCCTCCGCTTCCCTTAAACGTGTCCTCTTCGTCGGCGAAGAACATGTTGAAGGAGGTCA
>CAYMTW010000003.1:0-79823 GCA_964393485.1 uncultured Melioribacter sp.
GAGCAACCATTTGCCCAGATTTTTCGAACTCAAGAGTCCTCCACGTCAAACTATCGGCAAAGCCCCTCCACCCCCGCCAAGGGGGTCGGAAGAACGGCGAATATACGTAATGCTAGTTTTGTAGCACCTATGGACCGACGTCAAACCGAATCGCCCGGCATCGACTGGGCCCGCTACCCGATACCCCGGGTGCGCCACCATGCCAACCCCCAAGTGTACATGCCGGCCTCGCAGCAGCACATGATCGCCCCTTGGTATCCTCCAACCCGGGACACAGCTGAATGGGGCTCGTGGTTTGCCAACGGTCTCCCGGCCAACGTTCTTGACCTCGGCTGCGGACGCGGGGCGTTCCTGCTACAGCACGCCCTGGTGCACCCGGAACGCAATATCCTCGGTATCGAGGTTAGGGGTATTCTGTCCGACTACATCAATGCGGTGGCACACGGCGAAGGACTGGGAAACGCTCATGCTGAGTGGTACACACTGGCCAACGGACTCGATTGGATCGAGCCGGGATCGATCGATTACGCAGTCTATCTGTTTCCGGACCCCTGGCCAAAAAAGCGTCATCACAAGCGTCGCGCATTTACCAACGAGTTTCTGGCGCTGGTGCACCGTGTGCTCAAGCCAGGAGCCCGCCTCTGGCTGGCCACAGACCGTCCGGATGTGGATGCGTATCAGCGCGAGGTGATCGATGCCTCGCCCCTTTTCGAGATGCAGCCGCTGGCCGACGATGAGTCCTGGCCATTTGCGTTCCGGACCGATCAGCAGATGTTCTGCGACGCCAAGGGCATCCCGTACGTTCGCTACAGCGCTCTGCGACGCCCCTGACGTGCTAGACCCGGAGATCATCCTGATGGCCTACCAAAGGGGCTTCTTTCCGATGGGCGACGAACAATCGGGGGAGGTCTTCTGGCATCGTCCACCGATGCGGGCCATCATTCCGCTCGACCAGGTACGGATACCCAAATCGCTACGGAAGGAATCCGTCAAGAGGGAGCTTCGAACCACAATAGATCAGTGCTTTACTACGGTTATATTACGCTGTTCGCAGCGCGACCAGACGTGGATCACTCCGGAAATCATCGATGCGTACACGGAGCTTCATGCCATGGGCTTTGCCCACAGCGTGGAAACGTGGTACGGTGACGACCTTGTCGGCGGTCTGTATGGTGTAGCGATCAACGCGGCATTCTTTGGCGAGTCCATGTTCTCACTCCGTTCGAATGCCTCGAAGGTGGCCTTTGCGAGCCTTGTGGACCATTTACGCGACAATCATTTCGTCCTGCTGGACACTCAGTACATCAATGACTTCACGGCCGGGCTCGGGGCAATCGAAATCCCCGATGCCGACTACATCGACCTACTGGCAGAGGCACTGGCTCGCAGCGACGCGTCATTTGTCTAGGATTGCCATTGCCCCACTCTGTCTGGTGACCACGGCCTGCGTACTCCCTCGCTATGCCCGCCATGCCGAGCCACCACCTCCGCCGCCGCCGCCACCAGTATGTGCTGCCACACCAGCTCCGTTGCGATCCCTCGACACAACCCGACCCACGGCTGAGGGATTCACCCGCTGGAGCTTTTTGCCAGTAGAGGGGGCGAACACGACGGCACAGGAATATGCGCTGTTGCCACTCTCGTCCTCACAAGCCATCATCATCCTTGGCACGGAAGCCCGTGACGGACGTCCATCAGCCTTTGACGTCATCGACGCCAAGCACGTGAGACCATCCCCTCGGGATGGCGCCGCGTCAACAGCTACGCCATTTCTTACCACCCACCGCATGCCAGGTCGCGTCATGGGTGATGCCGCAATTCATCGCGCCGAGGTATCCGAAGCACGGGTTTCGATTGATTCGATCGTTGTCGTTGATGAGCCCCTTGTGTGGGATGGGCATCCAGCCCTGACCCCAGATGGACGCTGGATCATCTTTGCTTCCGACCGATCGGGCTCAGTGGGCGGTGCCGATCTCTGGTATGCCCCCTATTCAGCCGGCCTGGCCGGTGCAGCCCGACCTTTGTACGGCGCCAACACGCCCTGTGACGAACTCAGTCCGTCGGTTACGACCCTGGGCAGGCTGCTGTTCAGTTCAGCCGGACACATGTCGCATGGCGGGTATGACATTCAAGAGGCCGAGCTTGTGCAGGAGGGGGACTCGCTGCTCGTGCCATCGGTGACAAATGCCGGACTTCCGATCAACTCACCGGCTGACGAGATCTTCCCGGTGCGGCTACCGGATTCAACGTTCTATGTTGCTTCAACACGTTCATCGGGCCGAAACGCAACGCGCCGAGACTTCGACATCTGGGTTCTTCACCGTTCACCGAGCTTCGAGGCCCCTGTGGTCGTTGCAGAGATCGATCCGTTCGCTGCCGGTGCCGCCACCTTTACCGGAAAGGTCATCAATACACAGACCAACAGTCCAGTCGTTGATGCCGAGGTCGTGGCCCGCCTGCCGGAATCGACCACGGTCCTCTCCAGCACGCGCACCGATACCTCCGGCACCTATCAGATTCGTGTTCCGGTCGAGCGCCCTGTGGAGATCACCGCTCAGGACCGTGAGCTCTTCTTCGATAACATTGTCACGGTTGTGCCGGCCAGCGAACGCAACACGATCGTTGAGTCGAAGAAGCCCCTTGGCCTTTCTTCTACCCTCGTGCTCCGTGTGAACTTTCCGACGTCGGTGTTCAACGACCCCTATCCATTTTCGCTGGACTCCAACGGTATCGAACTGGAGCGGTCCTGGAAGCGCGACGTGCAGGATCTGATCACCAACGTCAAGGCTAGCGGTGGAACTATTCGCAAACTCATCCTGACCGGCCACACCGATGATGTCGATACCGATAATGACAACATGGATCTCGGACGCAAACGCGTCGAGTTTATCATTGATCGGTTGGTGGAAGGGGGCTTGCCCCGCGAACTTTTTGAGGGTCGCTCGCGTGGCGAACGCGACCTTCTGGTACGCCGACCTGGCGAATCAACCGAGACGTGGCGCAAGCGATGTCGCCGAGTCGAATTGATCAAGGTGCAGTGATCTGATGTCTATTCTTTCTTCGATAACCCCCGCACGTGCTGCCCGAATCCTCGGCATCAGTGTCGTTGTGATCACACTCGGCGTGGTCGGGATCATCGCCTATGCACTCAGCAGCGGACTGCCCACCCTCGAACAGCTTGAAAATCCGCCGCAGGAACTTGCTACTCAGGTCTATAGTGCTGACGGCGTGATGCTGGACCTTTATGCAACCACGCGTCGCACCAATCTTGCCTACGATTCGATCCCGCCGGCTTTCATTCATGCGCTGATCGCGACGGAGGACCGTGCCTTCTACGACCATTGGGGAGTGCATCTGATGCGCATCTTCAAGGCAGCGGTGAAGAACGTCTTTGCTATGCGTGCCAAGGAAGGGGCCTCAACGCTGACGCAGCAGTTGGCTCGCAACCTCTACTTCACACGCGAACAAACGATCTCACGCAAGATCCGTGAAGCATGGACGGCTCTGCAGATCGAGCGCGCTTATACCAAGAACGAGATCCTGGAGATGTACGCCAACACGGTGTACTACGGACGCGGCGCCTACGGCTTGCGCGTAGCGTCCCATTCGTACTTCAACAAAGAACCGATGAAGCTCAGCACGGCCGAGTGCGCCTACCTGGTGGGGCTTTTCAAAGCACCTGAGAAATATGGATCAGATGATTCACTCGGTATTGAGCGGCGCAACCTGATTCTTGGCATGATGCTTGAGCAGGGCTTCCTTACTGACGCCCGCTGGGCCGAAGCCACCTCGGAAGGGCTTCGTAAGCCGGCCATCGCCTCGGTCTTCCGCGGAATCGCACCACACTTTGTCGAGATGATCCGACAGCAGCTCTCAAACAACGAAGAGTTGCGCCGCGTTCTGGACGGTCACGATGTGTATCGTGATGGTCTGGTGATCCACACAACGCTTGATTCGCGCGTGCAGAAAGCTGCCAACGATGCCGTCACCGATCACCTCGTTGAGTTTCAGAAGCAATTCGATGCATCGTGGTCATGGCGGAGTAGGAGCCCCCTGCTAAGTGAATTCATCGAGCGCGCCGTCAGGCGTCATGCCTCCTACATCGGGGCAAAGAGCGACGCTCGGCCGGGCATCGCTCAGCGCCTCCGGCAGGATCGACGCTTCATCGACAGCGTCAAGCGCGTTGCAACAACGATACAGACAGGTCTGGTGGTCATCGATCCCCGCACGGGCAAGATCGTTGCCATGGTCGGAGCCTCGCCGCAGAGTATGCGCCTGAATTCTGCCGCGCGGTACTCACTCAACCACGTCACGCAGATCCGACGTCAGCCCGGCTCTTCATTCAAGCCGTTCGTCTATGCGAGTGCTCTCGAGCAGCAGCCTGAACTTACTCCCGAGTCGCTCATCGAAAGCGGACCATTCACTTGGACGCTTGAAGATGGCACGGTGTGGGCTCCAAACGGTTCTCGAAAAGGGGGCGGTCCGATCCCTCTGCGAACAGCGCTGAAGTTCTCGACCAACACCGTGGCGGCCCGACTGGTGACCATGCCTGGATACACCACACCATCGAACGTCATTGATCTGTGCCGCAAGATGGGTATCACCTCCCCGATGCAGGCCGTGGTGTCGATCGCACTCGGTTCGCTGGAGGTGACACCGCTTGAAATGACATCGGCCTACGGGTGCTTCATCAATCAGGGCATGCATGCATCAACGACCTTCATCACGCGCATTGAAGACCGGATGGGGAATGTGCTCTTCGAGGATAAACCTTCACGACGTCTCGTGACCGAGACCTGCTCTCCACAGGTTGCTGAGTCGATGGTCTCGATGATGCGCGGTGTGGTCGATGGCGGAACGGCTTCGAGCATCCGACGCTTCTTTTCGGGCGAGGCCGCCGGCAAGACGGGTACCACCAACGACTTTGCTGACGCGTGGTTCGTTGGGATGACACCCCAGCTGGTGTGCGGAGTGTGGGTGGGATTTGACGATCAGCGCGTCCGATTCACCGGTGACTACGGACAGGGTGGACGTGCCGCCGCTCCGATATGGGGACGTCTGATGCAAAAGGTCTATGCCAATCCGGCAATCCCGTATCGACAGCGCACGTTTGCCATCGCTTCGGATTCTACCGATCAGGCAACAGATATCGACATCACCAATCCGGCCCGTGAGGAGATCTCTGACGATCCGCCGGCCGACGGAGCGCAGCCATGAGCACAGACCGCGTCTGGTCGTTTACCGACGGGGCCGACATTGCTGTTGGCGCTCTTTACTGCATCGGACGCAACTACGCGGCTCATGCCCGCGAGATGGGCACCGTCGTTGTTGACGATCCGATCATCTTCATCAAGCCCCCTGCCGCCTACGTACCAGACGGATCCACGATCGAACGTCCGGCGTTCTCTGATGACGTCCACCACGAGGTTGAGCTGGTCGTGGTCATCGGACGCGACACCGACGGCGTTGATCCCGATCGGGCATGGGAGGTCATCGCCGGTGTGGGTGTCGGACTCGACCTGACTGCGCGTGACGTGCAGGCCAAAGCAAAGTCGATGGGTCATCCCTGGGCCGTTGCAAAGTCCTGGAAGGCTTCAGCTCCAGTGAGCAGAATCATTCCTGCGCCGTCGTGCGGGATAGGGCCCTGGGATATCGCTCTATGCGTCAATGGCCAGGTGCGCCAGAGCGCATCAACATCAGAAATGGAGCGGAGTATCGAATCACTCGTTTCAACGGTCGCCCGCATCTTTTCGCTGCGGCGTGGTGACGCGATTTTCACCGGAACACCGAGCGGTGTTGGACCCATCCGACCAGGCGACGCGCTTTGTGCAACTCTCAACGGCGAGGAACTCCTCCGCGTATCATGTCTATGAATCTTTATCGCCTGCTCGTTCTCGCCCTGCTTCTGGTTGGCATCTGGCTGACGACTGGATGCGGTAGCGTCACTCGCACAGAACGGGATCTCTACACCACCACCACGCTAGACACAGTCGTGACGGAGCGGGTGACCAACCCACCGGGCGAGCGCGATAATGGCGTGATCGCTCCAAGCTCCCGCGTTGAAAACCGCATTCGCACCGTTTCCTACAAGGACAGCGTCAGCGTGCGCGAGTATCCAAACTTCATCAGATGGTCCCTGTTCGAAGGCGTTGGTCTGCTCGGTTCTTCAATCGATGGTTCCGCGAGTACGCGTACGGGGCTGTTCGGTTTGTACTATGATATCAACGAGCTGATCCTCAACCGTCTGCCCGCAGACAGTTCGACAGTGTTCGACGGCTACATGTTCCGTATCGGGCTGACCGAATGGAAGCTCGACTGGTTTGATAATGCACCGAACTGGACGTGGGGCATAACGGGGTATGAGATCATCAGAGCTGATGACGAACACACCATGACGGGAGTTGGTGTGCTGAATCTCACCAAGCGGTTCTATCTGCGCGACAAGATCCCCTACATGGCCATCAGACCCTCGATCTCCTTTGCGCTCTTTCCGTCACAGTACATCAACACCTCGGTATCGGCCGATCTTGGCAGTATCGGCGGAGTAAATCTCCGGCTGTACACAGGTCTTGCCGTCGGCGGCGATCTCCTCGGAAAAACCACTGAGGTCAACACCATCCCCTATGCCGGTCTTGGCGTCTCTGTGATGGACTTTCTCAACCGCGAGGAAGAACTCGACACTGAGTGGAAGTATCACGAGCATTCCTCCTGGGAGATCGGCGCTGCGGAGATCACCCTCCTTGGTAGTCAGGCCGATCGGTCGATTTTTTCTGCACGCAGAAGCGGCGCTGACGCTCCGACGATCAAGGGGATTACCGCTCGCGTTGCCGTTGCTGATGTCGCGCTTCCAATCCTTGATTACCGACTTTCACTCGGAACATCCCTTGCCAACATCGTCTTTCTTGGCTCTACCGAGTTTGGCATTGGGATACTACCGCTGCGACTGACGTATCATTGGATGCCGCTGCAATCGACCATGCGTGTCGAGCCGTTCGCTGAAATCAACTTCGCCCCGTCATCTTTCTTCCATGCTGGTGTTCGTGCGGCATTCCCGATTGCTGAACAAATGACGATTCATTTGACCGCAGGATGGGCCAACGGACGCACGGGATCGACCGTACCCGGTCGTGACGGACTGGGGTATTCCATCGATGCCCGCCGCATCGTTGACTCTCACTTCGGTGCCATCTATATCGGCATCGGTGCTTCGATCTTCGATCATTTGTTTGCCCGTAAGGACCTGCGTTATGGCAAGGGCTATCCGCATGAATAGACGGATCGTTCACCGTCGATCAGCAACGGTACTGGCATGCCTGTCTGCGCTTCTTGCAACGGGCTGCGTCACAACGCGCTTCACACTGCAGAAGGACTTCGCCTATCCAGTCAAGGCAGTTGTGCTGAGTAATCCCCTTGTCATCAGCAGGTCATACTCCAATGCATTTGAGATAGCGGGTCCGGCCCGCATTGGTATGCGCGCAGAGCGGGTTACGCACGGCCGCCTCACGATGGAGATCACGCGCGCTTCAACAAGCCCCCTTACTCTCAATGTACGGACCACCCCCTACGAGGATTCGGTACTTCACCGGCATGGTGTTCGAATCCTCATCGGTGGCGACTCAACAACAGTCGAATCAACCGATTTTCGCATTGTCGTAGCAACACCAGTTCCCGTCGGTAAGCCGTTTCTTTTCGATATAAGGAACTTTGGACAGGCGTTCCAGCTTCGCGTGGGCCACACCGATTGCGGACTGATCAAAACGTCATTGCCTTCGACGGAATGGATCATTGTCTCGACTGCTGACACGAATCGTGTATTTATCGGTGATCCGGTGGTTGACACATCTATCTGAAACGAAACTCAAAAGGTCTATACGCCAATGTCAAAGTCCGTTACGATCGTCGGTGGTGGCCTAGTTGGCTCCCTGCTTGCAACACTACTGGCCAAGCGCGGCCATCGTGTACACCTTGTGGAGCGACGCTCCGACATGCGCCTATCGACGATGTCTGCTGGAAGATCCATCAATCTTGCAATGTCCGACCGTGGACTCCGGGCCCTATCACTTGCCGGTCTTGATAATGAGATCCGTGAAATCGCTATCCCGATGCATGGACGTATGATGCATGACCAGCAGGGCAACCAGACCTACCAACCGTATGGCGTCGAGGGCCAGTTCATCAACAGCGTATCGCGCGGCGAATTGAACAAAACCCTGCTGACGGCTGCGGAACGCAGTGGAGTGGAGATCACCTTTAATGCCCGGTGCACGGACATCGACCTGAGCACAGCCAGTGCTGAGTTTGTTCTTGCCAACGGCATTGAACTTCGTTGCGAGGGAGACATCCTCTTTGGCGCCGACGGTGCATACAGCGCTGTGCGCAGTCGACTACAGATGTCGGATCGATTCAACTACTCGCAGTCGTACATCGATCATAGCTACAAGGAGCTTCATATTCCGCCAGACGCGGCAGGGGGCTTTCGGCTAGAAAAGAACGTGCTCCACATCTGGCCACGCAAAAGCTTCATGATGATCGGGCTGCCAAACATTGACGGCAGTTTTACATGCACGCTCTTTCTTGCTCATAAAGGATCTCCATCATTTGAAGATCTCACAACGCGCGCAGAGATCGAGGCCTTCTTCCACGATCAGTTTCCCAATGCCGTTCCTTTGATGCCGGCGTTGCTGGAGGATTTCGAGCACAATCCGGAAGCGTCGTTAGTGACAATCCGCTGCTACCCATGGGTGTTCTCGGATCGTGTGGCACTGATCGGCGATGCCGCGCACGCCATCGTGCCGTTCTACGGTCAGGGTATGAACTGTGGCTTCGAGGACTGTCGGATTCTGATGGAGTGTCTGGATGTCTTCGGAGACGATTGGGGTGCAGCCCTCAAGGAGTATGAGCGCCTACGCAAACCTGCCGGCGATGGGATCGCTGATCTAGCTCTGGAGAACTTCATCGAGATGCGCGACAAGGTGGCCGATCCGCAATTCCTCTGGCGCAAGAAGATCGAAGCGTGGATCCATGGTCAGTATCCAACAAAGCTCATCCCACTCTACACCATGGTCACCTTCTCCAGCGATATTCCCTACAATGAAGCACTCCGCGTGGGACGCGAGCAGGACGCGTTGATGGAACACATCATGGCCATTCCTGAGGTCATCGAAGACTGGACGTCTGAGTCATCGCAGCAGGCGATCCGCGCCGTGATGAACGCACGTCCCGACGTATCGATCACGTCGGGATCGCCCCTTCATCGCTGAATCACGAGGAGCTGATTGGCCACTCCTTCGGCCGTCATCAACCGCAGCACGTACTGTCCTGTAGCAAGGCCTGAGACGTTGATGCTGACCATGGAACGATCTTGCCCGACCAGGCATGGGGCGAAAAGCTCTTCACCCGTCATGCTGATAATGGACCATACCACTTCGTGACTGCCAGCGAGTCTGGTCTGTACATGAACGACATCGTCCGCAGGATGGGGATGCATGACCAACACAGGGGCCTTGCGGAACTCCACTGGTCGCTCACCCCGGTTGCAGCTCAAACCAACGCTGATGCTTCCCGTATCAGACCTCCACACGGGACTTCCCCGCTGTCGAACCCAGCGCACATCGGAGATGGTAATGGGGCTTGTCTGCTTAGACGATAGGAGGCCGACCCCGGCGATCGTTGTGAGAACACTCTCGGCAGCCGATACTTGTGGAAGATCAAACACAAGCTCCAACCGACGAAGAGCTGTTGCAGGATCTATCGTGTTACTGACGAGTCGGCCCTTGGAGATACTGTCAATACCAAAGATCTCGGAATTCACCTGAAGCGCCAACCGAAGTTCATCTGCCTGAATCGCTGGCGTTGGAGAGTCCATCCGCACACGGATCGGAATCTCGGCAGACGATCCAGGGCCGGCTACCGACACTGTGGGAAGTAGAAACATAACTCGCTCTCCAGTTACCGTTGCACGCGTACTGCAGGCGACCTGTGCCTGACACGGCTGACTGATCGTGACCGTTATCACGTCACGATGTTCCATCACGCGAGGTGCCAGAAACTCCAGATCGAGGCGCGTACTGTCGGCAGTAGGCACGACAAATGGTGGTGCAGGGCTAATGATCCGGATGTCCGACGGGAGATCCATCGAAGCAACAGTGATCGGCTCTGCACTGAGGTTACGTAGCACACACGAACCACGAAGAGTGACACCTACCTCAGTAGTCCCGAAGTTGACTATCGTATCGACCGCAACTCGCGTGTTTCGCACCAGGACGTCGGTCCCGATTGGCGGACGCGTGCATCCGGAGCTATCTGTTGCGTACACGAGGTACCGTCCACCTGCGCGAGTCACAATGCTACGTCCTGTCTGCCCCGAACTCCATCGATAGGCTGCAAATCCTTCACTGGCTGTCAGCGTCAGCGAGTCGCCATCACAGATCGTACCCCCACCATCAACCTGCAGCGGCGGATTTGAGGCCACCTTCCACGTAAGTCCAGTAATCGTCACTCCAGAATCTCCGGGCGTTGCGCCCCATGGACGCCTGTACACATTCGGTGCGGTATTGATTGAAACATGAATACCGGGCTTGCCACCGGCAGCGAGAATCGTCACTGTCGGATGCGCCTTGGTCAGAAGCACCACGCCACCACCACCGCCTCCACCGGGCCCTGCGGGCTGATACTTCGCACCCACGTTTCCACCATCTCCCCCACGCACATTCACGGTCAGAGGCCCGATGATACGCTCGGCCTGGATCATCACGCTGCCGCCCGCGCCGCCACCGCCCGCTCCATCACCAGGTTCCAGCGCTTTACCACTCTGCCACGCGGACGTGTCTCGAACACTAACACCTTGACTGATGATCCGTCCGGCCGGGGCGATGATGTTCTCAGCACGGATCATGATGATGCCCCCTCCGGCTGCACCGGCAGTTCCCTGAAGGTCATTCTGATGTCCGCCGCCGCCACCACCACCCATAAAGAGTCGTTGTTCGGGCACGAACGTGGCAAGTGATCGTCCTGCACGTCCACCGGCTCCGATGTATGGGATGCACTTATCACTAGCATCACCACCATTGCCGCCGCTGCCGCCGTTGCCACCACCACCGCCGCCGGCGTTCGCGCCGTTGCCGCCACCGGCTCCATTGGCCGGTGCACCTTTGGCGGAATACGCGCCGGGGACGGTGCCGGGGACGTCAAACTGTGCGATGCCTTCACCCTTCTCGCCCCCTTCACCGGAAGCATAGGTCGATTTCCAGCGTTTGCTGTCGCAGAAGTCTCGCACAGGGGAGACGCGACCTGCTCTGAAGCCCAATCCGGTGGCACGAATGTCCGCGTCAAGCACAAGGGTTTTCGTTACATCAATGGCCACCACACCACCAGTTGTCCCATTCCAGGGTGCTGGTTCGACGGGTGTAACAGGATGGGCATCTTCATACACGGCAACGCGCACCAGCTGAACGGCCTTGGAAGCATCGTACGTGTGCACCCATGGCGTGGTGAAGACAACAGTGTCTCTGTCCGGACTAATACGTTCAATGGTCAGATACTCAACATTGCCGGCACCTAACATGCTCTCTATTGTTCCATAGGTGGAGTCATCGGCTACGGCAATGCGAGCCCCCTTCATCTGGATCATCACCACGCGGTCCCCGGCGGCAAATCCTTCCGAGGGGTATGCTATCCGGACCGTGCGCAAACAGGGAATCACGTCGATCACTTCGACATAGCGATTGACCACGCCACCAATGTCATCTAAAGGGGGTATGACCCTGCCGTAGGCGGCAAGGTGTACGATCGCCAGCAGGACTGACAGACAGATGGGAAGCAGGCGCGGAGACATCTTGTGGAATAGCGCAAATTACCCAACTTGGGTTCCCATGAAGATCATCAAACCGCCTGCCCTAGCGAAGGGAGCAACCATCGGGATCATCTCGCCATCATCGCCACAGCGCGATGAGGCGCGACTTGAGCGTAGCGTGCGGTATCTCGAGTCATTGGGCTACCGCATAAAACTCGGACAGCACGTCTATGCCCGCCATGGCGGATACCTTGCCGGAACTGACGAGCAGCGTGCCGAAGACCTGCATCGCATGTTCCGCGACCCGGAAGTATCGGCCATCTTCTGTGCTCGTGGCGGTTACGGCTGTGCGCGGCTTCTGCCGCTAGTGGACTTCAACCTGATACGTCGTCATCCAAAGATCTTCGTTGGATTCAGTGACGTCACAGTGCTGCAGCTGGCGTTGCTCAAGCGCACCGGACTTGTGACCTTCAGTGGCGCAATGCCGAGCGTGGACATGGCCGATGGCTTTGAACCGATCGCCGAGGAGCAGTTCTGGCGTGTCCTCACAGAGCGGCGGCGTCCGGGAGCGCTGCGTCAGCCCCTTGCCCTGAACCCGATACGTCGGGGTCGGGCCGAAGGTCGTCTGCTCGGAGGAAATCTTAGCGTGCTGGTCAGTCTTCTTGGCACTGGATATGTACCGGAACTAGCTGGCACCATCCTGGCGCTGGAAGATGTGGGCGAGGCAACCTATCGCATAGACCGAATGCTGGTGCAACTGTCCATGGCTACGGCCAAGCGTCCCCCGGCAGGGGTGATCTACGGCTCATGGTCACAGCCTGAATCGCCATCAGGTTCCACCCCCCACCGCGACGTAGAAGAGGTCTTGCACGAGCGATTGGAAATTGCCGCCGGACCGATCATGTCGAATCTGCTGTATGGACATCAGGCGCAGAAGTTCACTCTGCCCTTTGGTGTGATGGCACGTCTGGAAACGTCTCGGGGCGGTGCATTGACCCTCCTTGAAGGGGGCGTACAGTAATACTGCCGTTCAGACGGCCGACGACGGCAGATTGCCGGCACGGTCGATGGTCCCAGCAAGCCACACCACAACGTCGTCCATCGGCCGCAAGGTCCTTCCGGCATATCGGCCAACAAGCGTCCGATAACCTTCGTTACCAAGCAGCGAACCATACACGACAACGTCAGTCGATTCGGGCAGACCTGCCAGCAGAAGGGACAGCTCTCGCGCACCCTCATCGCGAATGGACATGGCAACGGCATCGTACTCGTCGGCATACTGCAGCACGGCAGCGCCAATGCGAGCAAAGGCGGGTGACGGAGCTGATCGCAGTGCATTGCGGACGGATTCGAGATCATCCGAATCCACCCGGAGATAGGAAGCCACAGGACGGATGAGCTGCGTGGACGGTCCACGACCGTCAAGCATGCGTGCCACAGCCATGCAGGCCTGACGTCCGAGCCAGATACCGCCTCCGGCATCGTCGATCTGCGGCCCCCACCCACCAACGCGGTGCAGCGCGCCGTCATTGTCGCGCATGAGCATGATCGAGCCTGTACCAGCGATCATGATTGCCCCGTGCGCATTTCCATGTGCTGCAGCCAGAGCCAGCTCTGCATCAGAAAGAACGACGAACTGTACGGCCTTCGTCGAAACATATGTCTGCCAGGAAGAGGCGAGTGCTCCGGCGTACGCATAGCGCTCGCGGGCCGACCACACACCAGCCATTCCGATGATGACGGTGTGCAAGGGGGCTTCGTCGCTATGATCCAGCGGGCTGGTAGCAAGGAACGATCCAAGCATGCGACAGAGCTCATCTGTCCGGCTGTCAGTCGGTGAGGGTTTGGCCGACGGAAGGAGCATGCGCGCCACAACGGCGGTGCCATCACAGACGGCAACGTCCGTGCTCGTGCCGCCACCGTCGATCACCAGCAGACGCATCGATCAGGAATCAGCTCGCGGGGGCTGCCAGGAGCCCCGTTTCCATGACTGGAGTTCGATCGTGACCGAGCCGATATAGACCTTCATCTTGGCTTTGATGGGCACGCGTGCAGCGTCATCACTGAACCAACCTTCAAAGTTTCCGCTCAGACCATAGATACCAGTCCAGTTTGCGATGCCATCGAGGTAAAGTGTCTTGACAGGATACTTCACCGCATCGATCTCCACCGAGCCCCTGGTGCCTCGACAGTTAACGACGGTATTGACCGTGTCGTCCATGATGATGGTTGGCAAACGGAATGTCCTCTTGGCACTAACAAGACTACGAGCTGCATACAGGATGGAGCTGCCGTCATTGTATTTCTTGGTGATCGTGTATGACTTATTGCCGACCCTCTGCTTGTCGCGGAACTTCTCCATGACCAGTGACCGCGCATTGTAATCGAGGACGTACTGATCAAACTCCCACCTGCCGCCGTCGATCTCGGTATTGGCATTGAAGTGCCGCGAGAATGTAATTGACGTGTCCATCCATGATTCGTAGATCGAATTCAGCGAGACAAATGGAATGCTGGGACTGGACTTGATAAAGACCTTCACCTTTGCAACACGCTCGCCATTGCGCGTAGTGTATCCCTCGGTGACCGTGCGGATGGTACCAAGGGTGATATTCAGATAGGATACGCGGTAGAGCATCTCTTCGCCGGCGTAGATAAAATCCTGTGCCGAAGCCTGGCTGGCACCTAAGATCGACAACACCAAAAGAGCGATCCCCACGATTCCTCTCATAATTGCAATTCTCAGTAGTGATACAATGGACTGGGATATCAGCGAGTCTTCGCAATACGAGCTGCTTCGGGGAAGAGCGTCAGAGCCTTCTTCACCTGTTTGTCCATAGCCAGCATCACGGATGTGAACCCATTGTTGTTAAACACCGAACGTCCAACGTAGGCTTTGATCGCCAGTCGTAGATACTCAGCGTCGGCAGCGAATTCCTTCTCGTTCCACTCTACAGATTTTGCTTCGGCAGCCTTCTTGAGGCTTAAAAGATCACCGTCGGTGATCGTGAACTCCCTCAGGAATTTCTTCATGTCACCGCCGTAGGTAGAACGGATCTCTTTACCACGCACTCGCATGATCTGGTCTGCCATTTCCCAGAAGAGATTTTTCGCACGCAGTTTTCTTGAAAGGGGCACGATGGTATCCTGCTTGACGATGTAGTCAGGCATGATGCCGCCGCCACCATAGACGGTTCGTCCTGATGCGGTCTTGAACTTCGGGCGTGTATTCGAGGTGTCATCGGTCTTGTGATCGATGTTATCACCTTCTTGGCCGTCCTCACGTCCTTCACCCGAGTAGTACTTGTCCTTGTCACCATACGGACGCTGGATCAGACGTCCAGACGGCGTATAGTAGCGAGAGATCGTCAGGCGGAATGCAGACCCGTCACCCATCGGATACTGGCGCTGGACAAGCCCCTTGCCGAATGACGTTTCTCCGACGACCAGTCCGCGGTCAAGATCCTGAATCGCACCCGAGACGATCTCACTGGCCGAAGCCGAGCCGCCGTTGATCATTACGATCAGCGGAATGTCCTCGAGAGCGCCGCCAGGTGATGACCAGAAGTCTTCATCAAACTCCGGACGACGGCCCTTGGTATAGACCAGCTTCTTCCCGTCGGAGATGAACTCATCGGAGATCTTGAATGCCTGATCCAAGTAGCCCCCTCCATTGTATCGGAGGTCGAACAGAAGTTTCTTCATGCCCTGTGTGCGCAGCGTCCGGGCAGCGTTCATCACCTCGTCATGCGTGGTAGCACTGAACCTGTTCACAACGATGTAGCCAACGTCGGTGCCATCGATCATGAAGTATGCATCAACGGAGTTTACAGGGATCTTGTCACGAGTGACTTCATACACCAGCAGATCAGCCTGACCGGCCCGCTTGATATGGAGCTTTACAACGGTACCCTTCGGGCCTCGAAGTTTCTTGGGGACCTGCTCGCGCGTTGTCTTAACGGCTGACGTGTCATTGATCTTTACGATCTTATCCCCGGCCATGATGCCTAGGGCTTCGCTGGGTCCGCCAATGATCGGCGTCACAACCGTGATCGTATCGCTGATCACGTCAAACTCGACGCCAATACCATCAAATGAACCCCGGAAATCTTCTTCGACCTTGACCATTTCTTTGGCTGTGATATACACCGAGTGCGGGTCAAGTTCTTCAAGCATGCCACGAATAGCGGCTTCTGTCAGTTTCTGGGTGTCGACTTCCTCAACGTAATTCTTGACGGCCATGGACAGGACATCCGAGAACTTCCGGGTCTGGTCCATGACCGAGTCGCCCGACATGACGGGCTGTACGATAAAGCCAATGCCGATACCGACAACGACCGCAACGGCCGCCAGTACCGACAAACGAACAGAGAGATTTTTCATGTATGATCCGGCGTGAGGAGTCGCAAAACTACGGAATGGAAACCCCACTAATGACGTTGAGTCGGGCGGGAGAGTGTTGCTCAGCGCGTGATCACGACCGGAACAACCTGCGTCTGATCAGTGATGATCTGACACGCATAGTGTCCGGCGGGGGCATCAGAGCACTCTACCGATACTGCGGACGTGGCGTCTCCGGACCAGACACGTTCCCAGACAACGCTACCCATCAGATCGACGAGGCGAATGGTACAGGCGCTGACGCTGGACTCACCGAAGGCAACAACAAAGGCGTCCCGCGCCGGCTGTGGCATGATCAAGGGTCGACCCAGACGACGCGCAGTAGCGGTGATCGGAGCGTCGCAGCGGCTGATGCCCTCATACTGCTTCACCTGGCCACGTCCAGATACGATCACGCGTCGCACGCGGCAGTTCGCCTCAAAATCCAGGGTGTCGTAAAGGAACTTTGATGTGTCAGCCACACTCGGACTGAAACAAACGATCAGTGACGCACGTCCGGACGGGGCGACGACTATGTCGAACTGCGACCGCGGAAGACTGAACACCGTGTTGCCACGGATGAAGATATTCGAAAACGTGTGCGAAGTAAGACCAATGTTCTCCAGGTCCAGTGTATCGCATGTAACCGTGCCGATGGTATGAATCCCCATGGGATGACGTATGACGGGGTCCAGCGATCCGGCGATCGACATCATGAAGCCCGGGATCGTATCGATTCGGCGCGAGACGTTGCCAGCCGAGTCAATGGCCTCAAAGCCATAGATCGCATCACGGTATGCATCGATAAGGCGCACCCGGTATTGCTTGACAAGGGGCTTATCGAGCGTAGCATCAACTGAGCAGTTCACGAGGACCGAATCGAGAACTCGAGCCCCTTGAAGTCCGAGGTCTGCGGAGGTCTCGTCAAGGATTTCGACCTGAAACACACTGTCGCAGTCACCTCGGGTGGTGAGTACTGTAGGACCCTGCTTGTCCTGACGTTCATCGAACGTCATTTCGGCTACGGGCCGTCGCAGGCAGGAATCACCAAACACCAGTGTGTCGAGTGTAGTCTGCGTTGCAGTGCCCGCACGACAATACCGGAGCATCCGCCGCTCACCTGGGAGCAGCGTCATAGGTTGTGGTTCATCAACGCGTGAGACTCCCGTGAACGAGGCCGTAAACGTACGCGGATAGGCACCGTAATTCTCGATCTCGATAGAGTCGCAGCGCTCGCGGCCAACTGCCACAACCGAGCTCCTTTGAACAAGAGCACGCACCTGGCGCATTCCGGAAGTTGCGACGGTAAATCCAGGGATACGAATCTTCTGCCGGTTCTTTTGCAGCACACCGTCGATAGCTTCGATCTCAAGACTTCCGTCAAGGTACTCGTCCTGCAGTCGCACAACAATGGGGACAACGGCCTGTGGCGGGTTGAATCCGGGCAGATCTAGCACTGCGTTGGTGTCTGAACCCGGGATGACGGAAATCGTTCGAACCTTGGTGTCAGCGATCACCGAGTCGGCTATTCTTCCCTGGAACGTGTTGCACTGGAATGAACCAAGAAATATTGGTGGAAACACATCAAGCGGACGAAACGCCATGCCACCAATGTATCCGTAGGATACAGCACCACCATAGCCATAGACATAGATCCCAAACAGCGTGTCAGCGGAGATATCATGGACGCCGTCACGCATGGCAATGTTGGCGTAGCTAAACCCAGACGACGCGATGGGTTTGAACAGACTCAAGGGTATCGGTCTTCCGTCAAGTCGCAATGAGGCTATCCCTGCGTCAGGAACAACCACGTTCAGCCACTGCTCTTTGTACACGGAATCATCAACGACCGTTCGGTTACCAATCTGCTGATAGGTATACGATTGGATGCTGACAAAGCGGTAGGACTTCATGAACTGCTCTGCCGGTGGCACGAGCATCATCAGTGGATCACCGTACTCGGAACTGTCAACGTTACCGGGGTTGTTGTTCGGCACCCCCGAAGACTTCTTGAACTGAGCCGTAAGGGTTGGCCGTGTGGTGGTGATCTCAAACGCCGCAAGGAGTTTGTCCTCGTAGTAGTCACCCTCCATCAGCATTGTGCGACGCTGTCCGTTGACGAACACCTCCGTCGAATCAAAAGCTGCAACTACGCGGTAAAGATCATATCCCACCCCCATATCATCTGAGGGCTGAGAAAATGGAGCAACGAATGCACTCTTACCCCATGTTCGAACAGGATTCATCTGCTCGATCAGACAGTCACGTGACTGAAGTTCCGAACGTAGCTCGATCGGAATGATTGCACGGGTTTGTCCAGCAAAGACCGCCACAGGCCGTGAGGCACGAATCACAGAGCCCGTCAGATCACCACGAATGTCGCGTCGTGGGTCAGCCTGGACGAGATAGGATTCGCCCTTGTTCAGGCGGACAGTTACTGACGATGCCGTCGGGTTTTTGATGGTTGGTACCGAGGGACGGATCGTTACCTGCGTGCTGTCTTCGGTGGCTACAACGGCAAACTGTGATGGTGTTGTTGCAGCATTGACATTAGCCGCTGTATTCGATCCGATGTCCGTGCTGTAGGTCATCACGACGTAGTCTTCAGCCAGAGCATCAGCCGGCAGAACAAGAAAAGCCTCACTGGTCAGCGGTGCCTGATTCAGTGCATAGACTGTCACATCATCGTCAGCCTGCACGCGTACATGCTGCGGTGCCGCTACTTCGTTCTGAGAGTTGGTAAAGTCCAGAGCTGCTCCGCTACTGGAGTACCCCTTCAGTTCGATCCCCTGATAGAAGGTCGCAAAACGATAGATGTTTCGGGCATCACTTATGGTGAAGTTCTGCGTCTGCGTCGAGCCATCACGTCGGCGCCAGGAGATCGTTCCTTTGGTGGGACGTTCCGCGCCGATGTAGATCTGCAGCTCATGCTGGAGCCGTTCGGCGCTTGTAAGTCCCTGCGACTCGTTGTTGTGAAAATTCGGAAGGAACGTCAGCCAGAAATCTCGCCCCTTGCTATCCGGCACGTCTTGTGCCACGCATGGCAAGCCCCCTGCCAGGAGCGCAGCGAGAAGGAGAACGATATAGTGCAGACGGAATCTCACAGGTCAAAACGTCCCTTAGATACACCATGGGAATCGAAGAGTTCAACAGAAAGTTCCGTCTGACGCACCCGAACGCAGGCAAAACCGCCATCAGTATACGCAATCTTGGAATGTGGGCCCAGGCGCGTGGGGCGCTCGCCACCGCCGCCGCCCGATACCAGGCAGGCGAATCGATCGGCTGGATTACGAATCAGCTGTATGTCGTGATCGTGCCCGCACATGTACATGCGCACGCGATGCTTGTCCAGAATGGGCTTTACATGGGTAACAAGGGGCTTACTGTCCTGGTAATGCCCATAGCTGCGCAATGGATGATGTCCGACCACTACAGCGACACCAGACGGTGACGACGTCAGCGTTTCATCAAGCCATGACAGCTGGTTTTTCCAGCCGTCGGCCCCCTGCATGATGGGTGTCGTGTCGATACCGAGGATTGAAAGCACGCCACCACCAGCAGCAGTCACGTCCTTCTGCCACGTCCGGCCCGGCATATTCCAGCGATGATTGCGCTTGCCATAGGCGACCTGAGCATCGGGGTTGCCACGATGATCATGATTACCCAGAACGCTCCACCATGGCAGTGGCAGATCGGCATAGATCTTCTCGAACTTCGTCTTCCACTGCGGGTCTGCGTCCGACGTTACACCGTCGGGATAAATGTTGTCGCCGGTGCTGACAACGAACGATGCGCCGCTGCGGCCGGCTACACCCGTCATCGCCGCTGCGATGCGACGCTGCAGAGCGCCCCCTGTTCCCCAATCGCCTACGACAAGGAATGCAATCTCATCGGCAGCAAGAAGATTCCCGAGAGCCCCAATGGAAAGGGGCATCCCGGCCAATGTGGTGACAAGGAAATGACGACGGTTCATGCGGCCGGAAACTACGATATTCGCATGTGCGCAAGCTCACCTATGAAGAACTGGTTCAGCAACGCCTGTCACCGCAAGAAGCGGCGCAGGCCAAGCGTCATCCCATCCAGGTGGTCCTGCACGACATTCGGAGTCTGTACAACGTGGGTTCGATCTTCCGCACCTGCGACGCGTTCGGCGTCGAACACGTGTACCTGACGGGGTTTACGCCCGCACCCCCACGACCCGAGATCTCCAAGACCGCTCTGGGTGCCGAACAGGTCGTGCCATACTCCTATCACCCCTCAACAACCGACCTCGTAGGTGAACTGCGTGGCAGGGGGCTTACCATTGCCGCCGCAGAGATCGCCGAAGGCTCGCGCAGGGCAGAGATGCTCTCACCGGCAGAGTTTCCGCTGGTCCTCATCCTTGGCAACGAGCTCACTGGCGTCCCGGATGAACTCCTGCGGCTGTGCGACTTGGCCCTTGAGATCCCGATGTATGGCACCAAGCACTCGCTGAACGTTTCGGTTGCTGCCGGCGTTCTGCTTTCCTCGATCACTGCACGATACCGAGAGACCCATCCATGAAGATCGCTGTTCCGACCCTTGCGTTGGCCCACCCCCTAACGTTGAATCTCGAAGCTGTCTGCGCAGAGCAGGGAATCACCGTCCGACATGCTTCACTTGAGCAGTGTGGCGAGCTGCTGTTTGCCAACATGGTGGATGCGGCACTCGTCTCGCCCCTTGGATATGGAATGGGTGTTGGACGAGTGGATTATCGAATCGCAGCCGGACCCTGCCTTGCTCTTCGGGAATATACCAATGTCTATGGAGCATCGTTCTCCGAAGGCAGCAAAGGGCTCTCTACATTCTCGAGCGACGAGCCCGACTCATTCATGTCGCTCATGATGCGCTTGGCCATGTCGGAAAAGTTCGATGTTCAGCTCAGCCCCGTTGCTGACGGTTCCACGGCCGACTGTGTGATGGGTCCGTCGCAGGCAGGGCATACCCATGCTCTGGACCTTGGCGAAGAGTGGTTTGATATGGCCGAGGCTCCTCTGCCCCTTGCCCTCTGGGTTGTGCGCGTGGATTCGGAGATCGCCAGCTTCGACGACCTGGTCAACCGGGCCTGCCAACCCGGGCTCACGGAACGTCCGGTGAGCGAGGTTATTCCGTTACACTCAGAGCATGCACCGCGCGAGGGAAGTATTCTCTATCGATGGTCGGAGAGTATCGAAGAGGGGCTGCTGGCTACACTCAACACCTTGTTCTTCCACCAGCTCCTGAGCGAGATCCCGGCCATCAAACTCTACGGTCAGGACTGACATCCCCTATTTTTGCTGCACCATTATCACGAAAGACTCACATGCAGATCTATGTCGATAGCGCAAACCTCAAGGAAATCCAGCACGCCGCCGCGATGGGCTTCATTAGTGGTGTGACCACAAACCCGTCATTGCTGGCCAAGGAAGATCCATCGACGAACATCAGGGACCTGATCCTGAAGATCCACGAGTCCGTTGGTGGCCATACTAGCGTGGAAGTCATCAGCACCGATACCGATGGCATGCTGCGCGAAGCCGATGAGATCCTGAAGTGGTTTCCCGATGCGACGATCAAGATACCGTTCATCCCGGCCGGACTGACGGCCGTGCGCAAGCTCAGTGATCAGGACATTCCAACCAACGTCACGCTGCTTTTCACGGCAAATCAGGCCCTGATCGCTGCCAACGCTGGCGCTACCTATGTGAGTCTGTTTATGGGACGTCTCGACGACATCGGCACAGACAGCCTCATCGCCCTACAGGACACCTGTGAGATCTGGGATGCTCAGGGTCTGGACGCGCAGATCATTGCCGCCTCGATCCGCACGCCGATCCACCTGCTCGAATGCGCCAAGGCCGGTGCGCACATCGCGACAGTCCCCTACAAGGTACTCATGCAGTCGATGAAGCATCCCCTTACCGACGCTGGACTCGAGGCATTCCTCAAGGATGCCGCTAAGCTCACGATGTAATGTCCATGAAAACCGTCATCATCACCACGGTCATGATCCTCATGACCCTGACGGCCATTGGCAGAACCAGCGACAGAGCCATCGGCAAGCAGGCCAGAGAATTCACGCTCCTCGACCAGTATGAAAAAGAATGGTCGTGGTCAAAGAACTGGAAGGGACGCCCGACGATCATTGTGCTCAGTGACTGGAAAGGTAGCGACTACACAGCAGCCTGGACGGACCCACTCGTGGCACGTTTCAAGGACCGCGTGCAGTTCGTCGCCATGGCCGATGTATCGTTGGCTCCTGGCTTTCTCGAAGGCTATCTGCGGTCACGTTTTCGTGATGCCTACAAGACGCCCATCCTTCTGGACTTTGAGGGCGATGTGTTCGAATACTATCAGTTTGTCTCGGGTACCCCCAACGTTCTCTTCATCGATGCCTCAGGCACGGTGCGCCTGCACACCTGGGGCAAGGGGGCGAGTGAATCCGTGACAAAATTCGCCGATAACGTTCAGCAGCTTCTCTGAAGCACACCAGTATTTCTAATGCCTGCCATTGTCGATAAAGCCGCCAAGCGCGCCCAGATCGTCAGCCATGCGGCCGAGGTCTTCTCCCAGACTGGCTACCATGCATCCAAGATGGCCGATATCGCCAATGCGGCAGGCATTGGCAAGGGTACGATCTACGAGTACTTTGCAACGAAAGAGCAGCTATTCCTTGCCGTCTATGACGCCTGGATGGGTCAGTACGAACGCCTCGTGCGTGAGCGTGTGGCCGACGCCGTCGATGCCCTATCGAAGGTCGATGCTGTGCGCGAAAGTGCCGTTGAATTCTACGAATCTCGCGCTGTGCAGGCCCCCTTGCTACTAGAGTTCTGGGCTCATGCGCTGCGTACCGACAACCCGGCCTTTCTCGAACGCATCAATGTCACGCGGGAGTTTCTGCGCTCAATTGGCCGCGAGCTTACTGGTGAGTTGGTGCGTGCCGGTTGGTTCCGCGACGTAGACGTCAATGCCTTCACCGATCTTGAAGCGGGCATGTCCGACGGGATCTTTCTGACGTGGGTGCTCGAGGGACGATCTTTCCCGCTCGATAAGGCCTTCACGTTCCGTCAAAGCGTTATCGGTCTAGGGTTGCTGGCACCTGAATCACGCGCACTTCTCGAGGACCGCCTTGGCGCAAAGTTGAAAAAGGGGCTAGGTACTACCACGCGATCAAAAACAGGACGATAACCAACGTTATCAACGTCCTACGTACGCGGCGCCTTGTTATCGCACTCACTGATGACTGCTGATACCAGTCGATGAACCATGCCAGAAGGAGCGTGGAAGCAAGGATCAGTACCATGAGTCCCAGGCCGCTCTGAAGCGACATCGTCTTGGATGCTGTGCGTCCGATACCATCCCACCACGGCGTCCCAAACAGTAGCACAACATGGATGACGTAGATATAGAGTGACTTGGATCCGAAAAGGACGTAGAATGACCGCAGACGCCAGGTTGCACGCAGAAGTTGAACCGCGCCGGCAAATATCACCAGCGTGGCTCCAAAACGGGCAATAACCAGCAGTACGCTGTCGGGATTATCGATGGACTTCTGCGAAACGCCCATGGCGATCAGACCATAAAGCGTTCCATAACCCAGGACGGTTAACGGAACTCCCACACGCAGAGCCAATCGCGTCAGCGCAGTGTCGCGCTCTTCAGCAGGTCGAGTATGCAGATAGGCACCAATGACCACGCCGAGAAACAGATATGCTGCCACCGGAAAGAACGGAAACAGCGAACCATGCTGCATCGTCAGGTACGGACTCAGCCACGCCGGAAGAGCCCCATGCACAGCGCCAAGATGAGCAAGGGGCGACAGGGCAAGGATGGTTCCTGCCGTTAGCGCGGCCCGACGTCCCATTTGTGTAACAGACGTGGTGGACTCGACAACCATCACAAAGACAATCATCGTTACACCTACCAACTGCAGAATGTTGACAGCGAAGAAGGACGTCCAGCCGGAATCCGGCACGTAGGGCAGATCGATAATTCGCTTGCCGGGAAAGACCAGTGCGTACCCAATGAGCAGGATCGTGATGGCCCAGCGCAGGCGACGTTCGATCGTTGAGGACTGTATACGACCATTCGCATCGCGCTTTGCTGCAAACACATGCACAGCACCGGATACCGTCAGGAAGACGGGAGCCGTAAGCCCCCTGATCCAGTTCCACACATTCCAGGGTGCATGCGTGATGTCGAGCTCTGCAGGTGACACGACTGCATCCAGCACATGACCCTGGATCATGAGCAGCATTGCCACGAAGCGGGCAAGGTCAAGAGCGTACAAACGTGACATCGCGCAAAATTCGGTCAATTCCACGGAACCCTCTCACAAGGCCCGTATGTTTGTCCCCTACGCATTGTCCAACGTCGGAAAGTTCATCGTGAAGGTCATCGTCATCGGAAGTGGTTTTGGCGGACTTACCGCCGCCATTCGTCTGCAGGCCAAGGGCTACGACGTGGAGATCATCGAAAAGCGCGACAAGCCGGGCGGACGAGCCTATGTGTACGAGCAGGATGGCTTCGTGTTCGACGGGGGTCCGACGATCATCACCGCGCCGTGGCTGATCCACGACCTGTTCGAACTCTGCGGGAAGAAGACCGATGACTACGTTAAGATCGTTCCTATCGATCCGTTCTACAATGTCCGGTTTCAGGACGGCACCGTCTTCCGATACAACGGCAAACGTGATGAAGTGATCGAGCAGATCCGCTCCTTCAATCCAGATGACGTGCAGGGGTACGAGCGCTTCTATGCCAAGACGGCGGCGATCTTCAAGGCCGGATTCAACCTGATCGACCAACCGTTCACACACCTGACGGACATGCTGAAGGTTCTGCCGGATCTGATCCGACTCCGATCCGATCGTAGCGTTGCCGCGTTCGTCAACTCCCACATCAAAGATTACCGCCTACGCCAGGTCTTCTCATTCCATCCGCTTCTGGTGGGTGGTAATCCATTCCAGACGACGAGCATCTATGCCCTGATCCACAAGCTCGAGCAGGAATGGGGCGTGTGGTTCGCCATGGGCGGTACGGGTGCACTGGTCAAGGCACTCGTCAAGCTCTTTCAGGATATCGGCGGCACCATCCGGTACAACAGTGAAGTGGACCGTATGCTCATCGAGGAATCGGCAGGTCAGCCCCGCGCGTGCGGCGTGCGCCTCACCTCCGGTGAGACGATAGCCTCGGACATCGTTGTGTGTAATGCCGATGTTGCTCAGGCCTATATGTCTCTCGTTCCGGCGCAGTATCGCAAGCGCAACACAGACGCCAAGATCTCAAAGATGCGCTACTCCATGTCGCTCTTTGTGATGTACTTCGGTACTAACAGGCAGTACACGGATATCGCGCACCACGAGATCCTGATGGGCCCGCGCTACAAGGACCTTGTCGAGGACATCTTCACGAAGAAGCATCTTGCTGATGACTTCTCGCTCTATCTGCACCGTCCGACTGCTACTGACCCAAGCCTTGCGCCTCCGGGGTGTGACTCTTGGTATGTTCTTTCTCCGGTTCCGCATCTGGCTTCGGGAACCGACTGGAACGAGATGCGCTCGGTGTATCGTGATCGGATCGTTGCCGAGCTTGAGCGCCGCTATATGCCGGATCTTTCCAAGCACATCGTCAGCGAGCATATCATCGACCCCCTGCACTTCCGTGATACCTTGAATTCCTACCTCGGTAGTGCATTCAGTGTCGAGCCAATTCTACTGCAGAGCGCCTGGTGGCGTCCGCACAACAAGAGTGAAGACATTGACGGTTTATTCTTTGTTGGCGCCGGTACGCATCCGGGTGCCGGACTTCCAGGTGTCATGAGTAGCGGCACCATTGCCGCTCGTCTCATTGCCGGCTAGTCTCTCCAGACCGACTCGAAGAGCAACGCGCCGACAGTTGCGATGATGCCCGTGTGGGCGATCATCAGTCCCACATCGCCCCATGCATCGGCCAACGTCAGCCCTGCAAGAGCTATGAGCGTTGCCTGAATGCCCGGCATCACCAAAGGGAGTAAAACGGGAAAGGCCAGGATCGGAAGGAGGGCCTGCTTTGAGCCTGCCTTGGCTACAATGGCCGATGTGATCGTCGTCACGGTGGCAAGGCCAATACTAGCAATGAGTACGACCAATAGTAGCAACCCTGCAGAGCCGATCGTGATCGTTGGAATGAGGAGCGTCAGCAAGAGCACGATCAGCAGATTCGACACGAGCGACAGCGCAATATTGCCAGTCAGCTTTCCGAAGTACACGGCAAGGGGCGGAGCACTGAGCTGAAGGTATAGCGATGTTCCCCGCTCTTCTTCACTCACGAAGCCCCGTGCCAGGCCCGTCATGGAAGTAAAGAACATTGCGACCCAGAGGACAGCCGAGGCAACCGGACGCGGAATGACCTCGTCAGCGGTAGAGACAGCGATCAGCGTAACTGCCGTGACGACGAACAGCAGCAGCGAAGTGATACCGTAGCGTGTGCGGATCTCCGAGCGAATGTCCTTACGGAGAACAGCGATCCAGCGTGCACTACTCATCCAGCACCGTTAGAAACGATAGCGGGCACCAGCCACAAGGCCAAACGTCTCCAGCGTCCAGGGTGTCTCAGTGGCCAGGTCTCCGAACCAACGATTGTAGCGTGCTTCGGCAGACACGGAGACACTGTAACTCACCGGATACACAAATCCCACAGAGCCATAGGCAGATAGGGCGGTGCTGCTCAGAGACGGCAAGGTAGTTACGCTACCGGTGCGAGTGGTGCTGCCATCGGGGAACGCGTACGGGGATGGACGCATAATGATCCGTTCGCTGACGATACTGTTAGACAGCAGCATCGAGAGCTGAATTCCAGTACCAAGGTACATGTATTTCCGTGGAGAATACTCCAGACCAAGCGACGCATTCAGGTACGGCAACGAAAGGCGAATACGCTCACCTTCCTGATAGGTCACAAAGGTCCGTGACGCTGTGTCAAGCACCGTGAATGACGTTGTATCGGGGGCCAGAAGGACACCGCTGATCGATGTGAAAGACAATCCGCCGACGAGCGTCAACGCGCTCCCCGCCCGATATCCCACCGTTGCACTGAGTCCAAGATTGGTGCCCTGTGCATCGCTATTGAAAGCTCTCTGGCTGTTGATGACGGCAAACGTTGTGTTGATCCGGTGAAACGCACTGCCGCTGTTCAGGAACAATCCAGCATGCCAGGAACCACCGGCACGGCATTCTTGGGTGGCCCCTTGAGACAAATTGTACACGTACTTCGACGTGGTATTGTCATACAGGTGGCAGATCGTAAACACACTCGAATTGCCTTCAGCATCGACAGCCTTGAGGACCAGTTTGGAAACATCCGATCCTGACTGACGTTTCACTTTGATCAGGACCTGGGGAGCCCCCTCATCGATGTACGGGATGGTGGCCTCGAGACCAAAGGCCTGAACGATACTTACAGAGCGTAGTCCCTTGTCCGTGACACGGTCATCACGCACGATGACCTGGTACTCACCCTTGACGTAGCGATCATCCGCCTCAGGGGGCAGCGAGTCCACCACAGTCTTCGCATCGTAGAAGGACTGGCCTGCCATGTTACCGTAGGCATCGAAAGCCGCTTTTAAGAATCCGAAGCCGTATGAATAGAGACCGAATGGTACGTTACCCTTAATCACGTGTGTACCAAACGGCACCTGTACCTGACCGATGGCGTAGCGGCTTTCACCGAAGAGACGGAACAGTGTAGTGTCGAGGGGGCGTCCGTTGAGCCTGATATCACGAAGACTTTCCCTTGGAGCAATGACGTTCACATAGTGATGCCAATCGCCGTTGATCGGTGTGGCAAAACGGTACTCTGTGCGAAACTGCTGCGTTGGTGTTACCAGGATCATCATCGGGTCACCAACACTGTCACCGTTCTTAAAACCCTGTGCGAACTGCGCCACCATGATCGGCTTATTGGCCGTGATCTGGGTGTTCTTCATAGCGTTAAGATTCTCGTAGTACTCGCCCGCCTTGAGGATGGCGATGAGCTTGGAATCTTCAAACACCTTGGTGCTGTCTGACGAGGCGATCACACGATAGGTATAACGGGAGCGCTCTTTGAGCATGCCCAGATAGTAGTGCTTGCCCCACGTTGCAACAGGGGGCATTTGTTCGATAAGATGATTGCAGGCCTCAACCTTTGGTGGGATGTAGGCGCAGGCATGACCACTGAAGACTGAGATCTTCTTGTTCGAGCTGATCGACGTCCCCGTCAGGTCGCAGTTTCCGACGACCTCCCACTTGGCAACGATCGAATAGACATCACCGCGTGCGAGTCGCACTTTGAATGGGACCTTGGCCGGACGTCCTGTAGAAGTTATTGCACTTGGTACGATCGTGACTTCGGTGCCGTCTTCCGTGGCAACAATTGAGATGCCGGAGAGCATCTCGGGTGACTGCTGGATCTTCGTGTAACAGACTGCACGGTACTCCGTTCCGAGGATGTTTACCGGCAGACCGAGGTAGGTGTCAGTCGTCTGAAACCTACTGCTCAATCCATACACTCCGACAGGCTGGTCGGAAGTAATATGCACGGCAAGACGTTCGATGCTTTCCTGAGCACTGACCTGTGCCATGGCGGGAATCGAAACGTTAACCACGGTGTTGGCCTTGATGCTCACCGTGTTGTCGAACTGAATGCCTTCAACCTCAATGCGGACGTTTGCATCATAGCTGCTTGTGATGAACAGCTGAAGCCGCAGTCCTCCCTGGCGTCCGGTCTGGTCAGTAATGCCCGCCTCCCGGAAGTTCTTCATGAAGCACAGCCAGAACTCCTTGCCTTCAGAGCTTGTCTTCTCAACTTCGGTTTGCGCCAGAGCTGCGGTCAGCGTCAGGATCGCAAAGAGCAATGTCAGCAGGGGGCGCTTCATGGTAGGACCCTCATGCTGTGGTATGCCACGCCGGAGTCGGTTACCATCTCCAGCACATACATACCCGTAGCGGCCTCTGAGGCCAGGATCGATAGGTCCGTAGAGTTCTCACCAGCGCGTCCATTGACGGCCCACGTGCGAATGGCTCGACCCTGGATCGTGCGCATCGTAAACTGGGCTTGCTCGTCCCTCGGGAGAACAAAATCAATGCGGGTCTGCAGAAAGAACGGATTTGGATAGTTGCCTGTGATGACAAGCCCGGACTGCTGGGCTCCGACGTCAATGCCTGTTCGCACAACAAAGCCCCCTGTCGAGCGCGAAACAGAATAGCCTGTGCTGTCGGCGATCACCGAATCGACTGCAATGGCACCTGTACGATCTGGACCTCCGATACCTTCGACGGTGATGAAGCAAATCGTATCGTTGACAGCCGGACGGCTGAAGCCACACATGATATCGGTGTAGGCCAGCGTCCGGGAGACGATGCTATCGCCGAGAGGGATGCTACCCACGCAATACAGGCTCGTAGTTGCAGAGCCACGCGCCTTGACCACGCGGATGACGCCAGGCGAATACTTCAGACGGATCATGGTTGCCCCGCCGGCTTCGATGGAGCCGATCAGAGGGATCTCGCGTCGCTCTCCAGCTGCAATCGATATCGTATCCGGGAGCGTGAACTCAGCGGCAGCAGATCCAAGATGTCCAAGGGCCAGGACACAGAGAATCACAACCGAGCGCACAAGCCCGAAAATGAAGAAAGATCTACGAGGCATACGGCCGCAAATATACCGCATCCGGCCCCCACGGCAGACCAGAAGCCGATCAGAGTTCTTGAATGACAATAACGTCGTAGCCTTTGGATTTTTCACCGACCACGACGAGGGTAAAGTTGTTGCCAAGTGTTGCCAGACGCACTGGCAGGGTGTACATCTTCTCCCTCGATTCGGCATTGAAAAAGTAGTATGTACCGCGTCGGTCTTGCGTTGTTACCATTGGTTCCGAGATCTCGCCCATGGGCAGATTCCGGGCCAGGGCCTCGGAGGTCTCTTCGACAGCAATGGAGTCCACGGATACCGTCAGGCGAGCAACATCTCGTGTGGCATTGACCACTCGCCGGATGGAACGTCCGGCGGCCGGAAGCAGAGGAAGCGTGCGGTATTGAAGGACGGTGGGCGTGTTGTTCGGCAGGCCATAGACCACCAGCGTCCGATCAGCGTTGCGCAACTGCAGCTGGCCCGACAGTCCGTCAATCGCATAGTCGTTATCCGACTGCTCAAGGCACGTCGTCAGCGTGCTGCCGTAGTTCAGACGACCGGCAGTTATGGCCGAGCCTAATCGCACCGGGACGGCTTCACGGCCTGGCGCACCGTGAACAAATGTCAGCAAAGCAGCATCGGTAATGAGATCAGCCGGACGTCCGGCAGACTCCTGTTCGACAACGGCTATGCGCAATTCGCCGAGCTTATCGTGCAGGATCAGATCGTATGACCGGTCCGGCTGGACGTTGAGCGTCGATATACGCAGCAACACGGTTGGCGTTGTCTCGGTGGTTATCGTCAGTGGAACCTGACCCGGTTCAACGGCTATTGCCCCGGAGACGCCACGCCTACCGAGCTTCTGCGCCAGTGTGACAGCTGGTTGAACGCCACTGAGAGATGTTGATGACGAACGCGTACTCGTCGAAACCCGCACGTTCGCTGTCGATGCCGAGGCATGAATGACGCGGATGACGGCTTTGCCACTGGAACCAAGCGGACGCTGGATCATTGGTGTGACAATAGCCTGTCCGCTGGAGCCGGAGTCTACAACGATCACACTGAATAGACTCCGTACCACGAGAGAGGCGCTATCGGCCAGACGTGCTCCCGAAGCGAATCGTACTTCGATCCTGTCGGGCCTCTGCTGTTCGCACGTCGTCACCGCAACGCGGTCGCCAATGCGACGTTCCGAGAGCCCCTTAGCCAAGGTCGTTCCAAGATCGGGCATATCGACGTCAATGTTGTCGGAACTCAGGTTCACCACACGCACGTCCGCCGTCCGACTGGAAACACGTGAGAAGGGGCGTTGTGCACCGGACGAAAGGTCCGATTCTTCAATGAAGAGCAACTCGGGAACTGCTCCAGATTCAGCTTCGTGAATCACCAGGGAGTAGGTGCCTCGTTCACGCAGTGAGGTCTCGAAGGTGCCGAGGATCGTGGCCTGAGAATTACGGTATTCCACCAGAGAAAAGACGGTATTGCCGGGGAAGATCTCTCGGAATTGCGAAGTCTGACGGAAGGCCGTCGGTAGATTGAGTACAGGAGCACCACTGGGGCATCCGAGCCGGAGCTCATAGCTTCGAGATGGATCGGCATGCATGTTCACAATGCGCACTTGGGCGTAGCCAAGTGCAGACCCGGGGGTATTGGCATTGGAAATCAGGACGGTGTCAAAGCGTCCAGGATTGGCCGGACCTGAGACCGCGTAAAGGTTGTAGGAAGTATTCGGGATGAACGGCACGCGACGGGGCGAGCGAAACTCCTGCTCCTGTCCACGAACGATCTCGATGAGCGTCGAGTCACCGGGCGACTGTACTGTATCGCTGAACCGGAACATCGGAACATCCGCCGACGCAAAGCCTTCTTCCATGACCAGACGGCGCTGCTGGGCATCAGGAACGAGGTTGAACAGACGCATGGTAATGCGACGACGGCCGGGCACGGGATTGACGATGCTGTCGTCTTCCTGCGCGCATCCGGACAGTAGTCCGGCTGCCACAATGACGGCACCGATGAGCCTCAAAGAAGTCATGACGGCAAGTTGCGATATTTTTGTCTGTGGAAGAACGCCTGCATAGTATCATCGACCGTTTTGCCGAGGTAGAACAGTCACTCAACGATCCCAACACCGTTAACAATCCGGCATTGCTTCGCGAGGCCAGTCGCGAATACAAAAGCCTGTTGCCGATCGTCACCGCCGGACGTGAGTACCTCGACGTGGTCGAACAGGTACGATCGAACCGTGCACTTATTGACGATGCCTCCACGGATGCTGATCTGCGTGATATGGCCTACGAGGATACACGTCACCTGGAGGAGCGCCTCGCCGTTCTCGATGAGCAGCTTACCGTGCTGCTCATCCCACGTGACCCGAATGACCTGAAAGACTGCATCGTGGAACTACGTGCCGGAACAGGGGGCGATGAAGCTGCACTGTTTGTTGGCGATCTGTACCGGATGTATCAGCGCTTCTGTGAGCGTCGGGGCTGGACGATCGAGACGATCGACATCACCGAAAGTGAGCGAGGGGGCTTCAAGGAGATTACCTTCGAGGTTCATGGCGACGAGGCCTACGGTGTGCTGAAGTACGAGAGCGGCGTCCACCGCGTGCAGCGCGTACCGGAAACCGAGGCTCAGGGTCGCATACACACCTCTGCTGCGACCGTAGCGGTATTGCCTGAGGCCGAAGAAGTGGACGTACAGATCAACGAGTCGGACCTGCGTATTGACATCTTCCGGTCAGGGGGCAAGGGCGGACAGAACGTCAACAAGGTCGAAACAGCCGTGCGACTGGTCCACATCCCCACAGGCATCGTTGTCCAATGTCAGGACGAACGCTCGCAACTCAAGAACAAAGACAAGGCCATGAAGGTGCTGCGGGCTCGCCTCTATGACCTTGAGCTCGAGCGCCAGCAGTCGGCCATTGCCGGAGCACGCAAGGACATGGTCCGCTCGGGTGACCGCTCCGAGAAGATTCGCACCTATAACTGGCCCCAGAATCGCGTCACAGACCATCGCCTGGAAGGTGATGCCAAGAACCACCCCCTACAGGGTGTCGTGGATGGCGATCTGGATGAGATCATCACGGCCCTGCGAGTGGCCGAAAACGCCCCCTGATACATGTCACTTAAAGAACGCCTCAAACAGCAGAAGTTTACCTCCGCCCAGCAGGAAGCCGTTCTTGGCATTCTCTCCTGCGCCGACATCATCAATCGTCGGATGGATGAACTGGTGAACCCCTTCAACATCACCATCGCGCAGTACAATGTGCTGCGCATCTTACGTGGCGTTTATCCGGGCGGTCACCCCCGTGGCGAGATCACCTCGCGCATGATCCAGAAAGCACCCGACGTCACGCGTCTGATCGACCGGCTGGAAATACTGGGCCTCGTGGTCCGCAGCAAAAGTCAAGATGATGGCCGTCTCTCCATGAGCACCATCACCGACAAGGGGCTTGCCCTTCTTTCAGAACTCGACCCCATCATCCGCCGCTTTGACCGTCAGCTCCGCTCGGCCCTTCCCGATCCCGATGCCACCGCCGTCTCAACGATCATCGATCATCTCGTCGATGGGTTGGAGTAGTTTGAGGTGTGAGGTTTTGGGTTTGGGGTGTGAGGTGTCATTCCTGCAAATGCAGGAAGCGTGTTGCAACTGACTACATCATCCGTATCCCGTATCCCGCACCCCATACCCCTCTTGCCCCTTTCCATCATCATCCCTGCCCTCAACGAAGAACGATCCATCGGCATCGTGATCGACTCCGTGCGGGAATATGTGGACCACGTTGTTGTTGTGGACAATGGATCAACCGACAGAACAGCCGAGGTGGCGCGCGATCATGGCGCAATGGTTGTGCATGAGCCGCAGCGCGGCTATGGGGCCGCCTGTTTGCGAGGCATTGAAGCCCTGCGCGAGATCCATCAACATTCGCCATCGGGCGTTGATCCGTCCCCCGGGCCAAGGCCCGGGGCTACTGTTGTCAAACGTCCCTCTTCATTTGTTCTTTTCCTCGATGCTGACGCTAGCGATCATCCCGAGGATGTGCGGGCGATCATCGAGGTGATGCAAACGACGGACGTTGGGATGTGTCTAGGCAGCCGGACGACGGGGCTTGCTGATGCGGGTTCACTCACACCGCAGCAGAGGTTTGGGAATTGGCTTTCGACGCGGCTGATCGCATTGATCTGGAAGACGCGGTTCACCGACCTGGGTCCGCTAAGGGCCGTGCGCTGGGATGTCCTTGAGGAGCTTGACATGCAGGATCGCACCTGGGGCTGGACAGTGGAGATGCAGATCAAGGTGGCCCGCCACGGCATTGCTTTCCGCGAGATCCCCGTGCGGTATCGCCGTCGCATCGGTCAGTCGAAGATCTCTGGAACCGTCGTAGGTTCGGTCCGTGCGGGTGCAAAGATTCTCTCAACCATCGCGCGTCTGGCCCTGGGTCGCTGACGCATCCCTGCTGGTCATCCTTATGGGAATGATCCAGCTTACGCTTCCGCATGTGGATGTTGCAGCATCCATGCCGGATCCGATCACCGTCTGGTACAACCTCTCGGCCGCGTGGCTTGGTCTGGTTGTGGCATTCTTCCGATGCCCTGCGCATCAGCGAGAAGCACTGCAACGTCGGGCGCGGACGGTTCTCATTTTAGCGGTTCTGTGCACGGCTCTTCCCAGCGGACTCTTCACCGATGATGCATTGCGGTATCAGTGGGATGGATGGCTGACCACGCATCGGGAAAGCCCCTTTACAGCAGCTCCCGAATCAGCTGATCTGCAGTATCTGCGCCATCCCACGGGCACGGCCATGCTCCCCGATGACCTACCGTATGCCGATATGCTGACAATCTACCCGCCGGGTGCGCAGCTAGTGTTTGCCCTAGCATCGTTGGCTTCAGGGGGCGATGCACTGCTGTGGAAGCTCTCGATGTGGGTACTCTTTGTAGCTCTGGGCGCAGCACTCTGGCGTGCAATGGATGCGGCACAGCGTCCATGGCTTCTGCTCGTGGGTCTGTCGCCTGTGGTGCTGCTGCACGGCTTTATCGACGTGCACATCGACCTGGCCATGGCCTTCATGATGATGCTCGCATTTGCGGCACGTAACCGCGGATACATCATCGTCGGCGGCATGCTACTGGGTGCGGCCGTCACAATCAAATACCTACCATTGCTTGCACTGCCAGTGTTGCTATCCGGACTGGAGCGACGCCACCAGTTGCGACTGACGATGGCAATGGTACTTAGCATAACGGTTATCTACACTCCGTTTCTCGGACCGAATCTCTTCGGCTCGCTGGGTACGTTTACCGGATCCTGGCAGACGAACTCACTGATGTACACCTTCGTAGCATCGGTTGCCGGCGAATGGCTGACACGGCCCATCCTGCTGAGCCTGGCAATAGCTGCAACATCAGGCGTGGTCGTCCGGTGGCGACGCGAACCGCTCGTTGCCCTTGCGCTAACGCTCGTCGTGCTCTACGTCCTTTCGCCTGTGGTTCACCCGTGGTATCTGCTGGCGCCCCTTGCTCTCTTGCCAATGGTGCCGCTGCGCTCCATGATCATCTGGACGGCTTCTGTGACTTTGTATGGGGCTGGCCTTTCAACGTACAAGGGCAGCGGTGTGTGGTTGGAACACCCCGCTGCCCTTGCTGTTGAATTTATTCCTGTAATGGTCGCTCTCGTTGCCGACGTGCGGCGTGGTCCTCTATCTCTTCTGGACGAGCACCGTGCGTGACTCGCCACCGGCGCGCAGCGTGACCACATACATGCCAGTTGCACCATCAAGCTCAACCGTCTGGTACTGGGCTGCCGAGCCAACGAAGGTCACGATACGGCCCATCACATCGCGCACTGAAACCTCGACACCTTCGGCACCGGCGATCGTAAAGGCACCCGACGTTGGATTCGGATACACAGCGATAGAGGTGCCTTCGATCAGATCGTCGACGCTCGTTGTTCCAACGAGGAAGTTTTCCGACCAGCGCTCACAGCCGGCTGTGTCAGAGATCAGAACACGATAGTTGCCTTCTCCGGAGATCTTGATCGTCCGTGATGTAGCACCGCTGATCTTCTTTCCTTCACGATACCACTGATAGTTCACAAGATCAACACTACAGGTCAGCTCATCGGCCTTGCGCGTGATGAGGGGTACCGTCAGACCCGGAGCGACAACGACCTTGATCGTGTCCGAGTTTTTGATGCACTCGTCAAAGCCCTTGATGCGGCAGTAGATCGTGTATGTACCAGTTTTCAGGTTGGTTGTCTTCAGCGTGTAGCTGGGTTCCGGATCCTTCGTGCCGTTGACGAACCACTCATACGAGGGATAACCGAGACGGGCCACGATCGGACGATCCATTCCTTCGCAGATCTTCAGTTCGTTCGAATTCGGGCGAAGCTGCGTGCTCGGACCGCAGTCGAGCGCGGCTAGGAAGATGTCGTCGAAACCCTCTCCATTGTACCGAATGTCATCGAAGAACGCATACGTTTCAAAGATGCCGGCAACGTACGGGATGCCCTTGGCATCAATGCCTACACCCGTTACGGCGTCTTCATAGGGTCCACCGAAGGTTTTCACCCAGTCAACGTCGCCGTTTGACAGCAGGCGCATCACGAAGCCATCGCTTGCCCCGTATGACTCTTGCTGGAACGTCTCCAGAATCGTTGTACTGTCGAACGAGCCACCCACAAACATGTTACCCTTGGCATCAGCGACAATACACGACGCCGTTTCTTCGAAGATGCTTCCATAGCGACGCAGAAGCTCGAAATCTCCATCGCGGTTAACCTTGACCACGAAGACATCTGGATCGTTCTCGCCGTCGGCCTTGAGGGTTTTGGTGTCGAAGGTCGTTGTCAGACGCATCGTTCCTGCCAGCAACAACTTGCCGTCCACTGTGGTATTGGCACCAATCTGGAAGTCTGGCTCGCTTGAGCCGATACGCTTGCACCACAACGGCTGTCCCGATGCATTGAGCGCACGCACGAAGAAGTCCGTGCGGTTGACAAAGCTCTCAATTGTATTGCTACCGAAATTGACCATTCCGATGAAGTTGCCGACGGCATAGATACGGTCTCCGTTCGGCGTCACGTGAACATGAAGCGTCTGATCGTTATCCGCCGAACCAGCACCTTGCACCCATTGAACGTCACCATTGGCATTGAGCTTGGCAACAAAGGCATCGAGTTTGCCGGCAGAGGTGTACTTCTTCGTTCCGAACTGTCCTGATCCACCAATGCCGCCAGCCACATACACATTGCCCGTTGAGTCAACGGCAAGTGAAGGGGCTCCTTCGTCGTATGATGGAGAACCAAAGACCTTTACCCATTGAAGGAGGCCCTCTTTGCTGATCTTGACAACGAACATGTCCATCGACGATGGATCGATGCTCTCTATCTGCTCACCAGCAACGACGGCCACATCGATAAAGGCTCCGGCATAGTACGTGTTGCCCTTATTATCGACCACGATGGAACGGCCTTCGTCAGCGTCCAGGCCGCCATGGGAAGCCGCCGTGGTGACGTTACCCTTCGAGTTGAAGCGGGCCGTGAAGACATCGTAACTGCCCACTGACTGCAGGATAATTCCGCCAACGTCGAGTGAATCTGAAAAGGTGCCGATAAGGTTACATGAGCCGTCCGCGCCCACCTGAAGTTGTTCAACCTTATCGAAGCTCGGACCTCCGAGCGTCTTGATCCAGGTGATACGCTGTGCTTGGAGCGTCAGAGTGCATGAGATCGCTACCAGCATCATGGTGATGATGCTTAGGCGTGCGGATGAGCGAATCATTGCGTTCCTCCCGGTCAGGGCTGCAAGCCCCTTCCCGATTTCTTGATGGAATCCGTGGTTTTCAGTTCTTCGATGATCGCGTCGAGAATGCCGTTGATGAACGTACCACTCTTGTCCGTCGAGTATCTCTTTGCTAATTCGATGACTTCGTTAATGGTTACCTTGATGGGGATTTCCTGACAAGAAAGCAGCTCTGCAATGGCCATGCGCATCAGGATAATATCCAGCGCGGCAATGCGGTCGAACTCCCAGTTCTGGGCATGCTTTTGAATCAGTTCTGTACCGGCAACCTTTCCGTCGATCGCGGCAGCGATTACGCGCCTGGCGTATTCGATATCATCATTATTCCACGAGATCGGGATGTCGGCCTCCAATTCGTGCACCTCGTCCGGACGCAGAATGCGGGTCCCTTCGGGCGCATCCTTGGAATCGAACGTGAACTGACGGTAGAACACATGGCGAAAGGCAACGTCGACTTCGACATCGCCGCCATCAATGGCCGACAGGATCTGCAGGACCTTTTCCCGGGCCAGGTGCCGCGAGCCCCTAACCGTTGTCTTGTGACTAACGGGAAACTCGTTCGACTGTTCTGAATCTGTCAATGGATCTCCACCGTATTAGACGCCACGAATTGTTGGACTGCCAACATACGAACCGTGAACGTGCCGCACCTGGCGCAGACGTTCCTCGGCAATGGCGTTGGAGGCTTCGATGGTGAGAAGATTTCGCTCAGTAGCAATGCGGAAGATGTTAGCCGTGATGTCGTACACACCTTCGGCCTGACGCATGACCTTGGCCCGATCATAGCCTTCGACTTCAGAGGCCACGTTCATCAGTCCACCGGAGTTGACGACGTAATCCGGAGCGTAGAGGATTCCCTTGCTTCGCAGCATTTCGGCATGCTTCTTCTCGTCCTTGAGCTGATTGTTTGCACCACCGCAGACGATTGAGCACTGCATGGCGGGAATGGTATCATCATTGAGAATGGCACCCAGAGCGTTCGGTGAGAATACATCGCAAGCTGTCGTATAGACAGCATCCGGTGCGATGACCTCTGCGCCGGTTCGCGCGGCAAGAGCCTTGACCTTGTCGTCGTAGATATCTGAAATGAGCACGCGAGCCCCATCCTTGACGAGATGTTCGACGAGGTAGGTGGCAACATTGCCGGCACCTTGCACAACAACTGTCTTACCCGCGAGCGAATCATTGCCCCACGTGGCCTTTGCCGATGCACGCATACCTGAATACACACCGAGGGCCGTTACTGGACTCGGATCACCCGAACCACCGGGTCCGCCGATACCAGTCACGTACTTCGTTTCCATGCGGATCCATTCCATGTCCCGCACGCTGGTTCCGACGTCTTCAGCTGTGATGTAGCGTCCACGGAGGCTCTCAACCATCCGTCCGAAGGCCCGGAAGAGTCCTTCGCTCTTGTCTGTGCGCGGATCACCTATGATCACGGCCTTACCGCCGCCGAGGTTCACACCGCTGACGGCCGCCTTGTAGGTCATGCCCCGGGAGAGACGGAGTACATCCGTGATGGCGGCCTCGTCGGATTCATACTTCCAGAAGCGTGTGCCACCCAAGGAAGGGCCGAGCGAAGTGTTGTGAATGCCGATGATGGCACGAAGGCCGGTGACTGTATCGGAGCAGAGAACCACTTGCTCGTGGCCCATGCCCGAGATCGTATCGAAGATGTGCATACGGTCCAGACGTCGGTGAGGGGGGAAACTATACCCCCTCATCATGCAGACAGGGGGCTGGGGGGCCGCAAAATACGAACGGCCACCCTTTTGGGGTGGCCGTTACAGCTCGTGATCGCAGGATTGGATCAGTGACGCGGACCGCGGTCTGACCGCATAGGACGCTCATCACGTGGACGTGCTTCATTTACCACGAGAGGACGTCCGCCAAGATTGCGGCCATTCATCGCCTCGATCGCCTGATTGCCAGCGGCAGCGTCCGGCATTTCAACAAAACCGAACCCGCGCGAACGCCCCGTGAACTTGTCCTTCACAACGGAAGCTGACTGCACGGTGCCGAACTCTGAGAACGAAGCACGAAGCTCGTTATCGTCCATTGAGTACGGCAAGTTGCCTACATAGATGTTCATACATCGACCCTTTGCGGAACGATTGGACGATTTCGGTGTTGAACCACTGATTTATCTCGACCCGAAATCACCTCAGCGCCGTCCCGCCTGCGCTTTGGCGAACGCAAGTTAGCGCGAAAACACCTCGAAACAAGGAGTTTTCCACATCGACTTGAAAATTCTTTTGCGGCGTGTAGAGGCTGGTGTTACCGACGCAGTGAAGCTAGGTTCGCTGCCACGGCGTTCCAGTTCACCACGTTCCACCACGCCGTGACGTAGTCAGCTCGGTTGTTCTGGTACCGCAGGTAATACGCGTGCTCCCAGACGTCGATGCCGAGGATAGGCGTCGTGCCCCATGCCGAGAGTTTGTGCTGGTTCTCGGCCTGCATCACGATGAGGCGGCCGTCGTCATGACGCACGTGCAGAAGTGCCCATCCACTTCCCTCAACGGCAACCGCGGCTGCTGTAAACTGCTTCTTGAAGGCCGCGAACGAACCGAACCCGTCGTTGATCGCCGTCAGAAGATCACCTGTTGGCTCGCCCCCTCCCAGCGTTCCGGGTGCTCCCATGACCTTCCAGAACATCGAGTGTAGCCAGTGTCCTCCACCATGAAAGGCAGCCTGCTTGGACCAGTGCTGGATAAGTGCAAAGTCGTCGGCCGCGCGTGCTTTGGCCAATTCTTCCTCGGCTTTGTTCAAGCCGTTGACGTAGGCCAGGTGGTGCTTGCCATGATGGATCTGCATGGTCTGCGCATCGATATGGGGCTCAAGGGCATCGAAGGTATACGGCAGTGCCGGGAGCTTGTGCTTGCCGGGAGCCGGAGCAGGGTCAAAGCCGATCGAATGAAGCGAAGGGGCGCCCACTACCAGAGCGGCGGCACCGGCAGCGCCAGCGGTAAGAAAGCTTCTACGGGTTGTCATCAGAACGTCCTCTGTAGGTGAACGCTTCGAATCTACGTCATGTTGGCATCGCGCAGGAAGCGCTCCACTTCCAGAACGTCTTCCGTGCTGCCCATAAAACATGGAACTCTCTGATGCAGGGACGTCGGCTGCAGATCCAGGATTCGGTTCACGCCGTCAGTGGCACGTCCGCCAGCCTGTTCGACAAGGAACGACATCGGGTTGACCTCATAGACGAGGCGGAGCTTACCATCGGGCATGCGGACATCGCCCGGGTAGAGGAAGATGCCGCCATAGTGCAGTGTGCGATGAACATCCGCAACCATGGTGCCAACGTAGCGCAGGGAATATGGGCGAAGGCCGTCATCGGACGGACGCAGCAGCCAGGATACGTAATCGCGAATGCCTTGCGGCCAGATGTGTGCATTACCGGAATTGACGGAGTAGATCTTGCCGCGCTGCGGGATCCGAATCTTCTCATAGGTGAGCAGAAACTCCCCGATGGTCGGATCGAATGTGAAAACGTCCACACCGTTTCCGCTCGAGTACACCAGCTGCGTGCTCGAACCATACATGCAATAGCCGGCAGCCACTTGCTTCCATCCGGGTTGCAGGCAATCTTCGAGCCCGCCATCGGTGGTCTGCATCGGATCGACCCGTTTATAGATAGAGAAGATCGTACCGATGGTAACGTTCACGTCGATATTGGATGATCCATCCAGTGGATCGAACACCAGCACATACTTACCGCGCTTGTATTCATCTGGAATACGGATCAAACCATCTGATTCTTCTGAGGCCATCACACAGAGATGTCCACCATGGTCCATGGCACGGAAGATCACCTCGTTGGCATGCAGGTCGAGACGCTTGACACGTTCGCCGTGAACATTTGTTCCGTCGGTGGAACCGAGCACGTCATTGAGTCCAGCACGGCGCACATCACGCGCCAGAATTCGCATCGCCAACGTGAAGTCGCGCAGCAGATGGGAGAATTCACCGGTGGCTTCGGGGTGCATCGCCCCCTCCTCAGTGATATGGCGCTCAATGGTGATGAGCTTCGACGTTTTTACGATAGGCATGGGTCTTAGTGCTCAAGACGGACGGAAAGGACCGGACAGGGGGCTTTGCGGAGCACGCGCTCCGTGGTACTTCCGAAGAGAAAGTGTTCAAGTCCGCCCCTTCCATGGGTGCCGATGGCAACGATGCTGGCGTTATGGTCCTTGGCATACGCACAGATCTCTTCGCTGGCGCGTCCGCGCAGAACAGCCGTCTCAACCCGATACCCTTCCTTCTGCAGTGTATCGGCCAACCCATTGAGCTCCTTCTGTGTGTTGGCCTCAAGTTCGCGCTCGAGATCAGCAAACCCGACCTGAGCATAACTCCAGTCGGCCGGGTACACCACGGGCTCTACGACGTGGATCAGATGCAGGGTGGCATTGGTGCCACGCGCGATCTCCTTCGCCAGATCGAGGGCCTTTTGTGCATTCTCGGAGAAGTCTGTAGGAACGAGGATCGACGAGACCGTAAACATGGCTTTTGGTAGTTTGTGACTATGCATCGCAATGTAGCAAACCCACTGATACCCGCGCGCCGGGGCGAACACGGCATCACTGCATCACTGTTTCTTTCGTTGCTTTTTGCAACAGTGCTCATCGCCTGGCCCACACCACTGATGAGTCAGACGGCATCAACTGGCATTGGAGCATGGTCGATCGTGGGACCCTTTGCCAACGCCGGTGGCATGGGGATACAGCGTCTGACTCCGCCCGAACTGGCTGACGACACGGCCACGACCTTCGAGAACATGTGGGGTGGGCGCGCTCGCTGGAACGCGCATCACGCCACGGACCTTTTCGGCTGGGTCAACCTCTCGGGTCACGTACCCGAAACGTCCTGCCTCTTCCTTGCCCGCACTTACATCAACTCTCTTGCTCGGCAACGCGTCCACCTGCGCTTCGGCCTGATCGGTTCAGCCCGTCTGTACCTGAATGACTCGCTCATTCTGGCCGTTGATGATGACGTCTTCGCGCGCTCGACGTCGATGACCGTCTCCTGCATGCTGGCCCGGGGCTGGAACAAGCTACAGTTGCGTATCGGCCGGGATGTGATGCCACTGCTGTCGTTTGCTCTGAGCATTGAGGACACGACGGGAAGCCCCCTTACCGGACTTACCGTATCGACGGCCCCTCGCCCACGCCTCGTCTCCAACCCGGAAGCACGCATTGCCGAGCGTCGCACGCAGGAGATCGACACCACGTTTCAGCGTAACGACAACATCCTGCGGGCGCTGCGCACGGCGGCCGATCAGGACACCTTGGGTGTAGCGTGGATGTGCCGACGTGCCCAGGAGCGTCTCGACGCTAATGATGCCGTCGGTGCCAGCTCTTACGCCGTGCGTGCACTCGACATCGTTCAGGAACATGCGCCCGCATGGCACCTCAGGGGGCTTGCGTATCACCGGCGCGGTAGTAGCGACTCCGCGCGTCTGTGCATCGATCGCGCATTGGAGATCGACCCTGGAATGCCGGAAGTGTGGCATAGCGTGTTCAATGTCCTCAGGCGTGCCAATCCGCTGGACGAGATCGGACGCGTGGACCTGGACAGTACAGCCAATGGTGCCGCCCGCGAACCTCTCAGTGATTCACTCACACTGGAGACGATCTTTGCCGATGTGCAGCAGGCTGTCCTGGCCGGCAGCACGGTCCTAAAGCGCATCCGAAACGTTATCCGCATCCACCGGATCGACTCAATCGTGCCCCTTCCAATGCCGGCGCGATTTCCTGCGGGCACGCTCGGACGTCAGGAGCTGGTAATCGTATCCGGCGGCGGATCACAGCGCATGATCGACATGCTCGATTCTACGGCATCACTCAGCGACGTGACCGCCGGTGACGTGCTCATCTACACGGCCGAGCGGATCGTTCGCGACTCGGCGTTTCCGAACTATGCCTATGCCGGCATGGGATTCTCGGTGGCAAGCCCCGTGCGTCGTGCCCGCTTATGTGTGATCGTTCCACCGTCGGCCTACTACCAGTTTTACACCCACAACTATGCACCCGAGTACTCAGATCGTGAAGTCAGCGGCGGCACGCTGTTCACCTGGGAGTCCAGCCATGTACCTGCCATGGTGCCCGAACCATCCATGCCCCCTGAGGAGCATTTTGTTCCGCGGGTTGAGTTTGGAACATTTCCCAACTGGCGGGTCATCAACACGTACGTTGAAGATTGCTATGCACGACGACGGCAGCCATGCGACGAGCTACGAGCGGTTGTTGAACGGCTGCTTCCATCCGGCGTAAAGTGGACGAAAGAGATCGTGGCACAAACGGTTTCACGCTTTGTGATCGACTCGATCACCTTGATTAGTGACGGTGCTTCTCTGACTGCTCCACGGCGTGCGTGTGATGTACTCCAGCTGCGAACCGGATCAGTCGCTGACAAAGTCGTTCTGGCTGCAACCATGATGGCGGAACGGGGCATAGAAGCTGTTCCCACGCTGGTCAACACCCAGGCGTCCACCACCTACAAGGAGCCGGTTCCGTCGTTTCCGTTCGATCATGTGATCCTGGTACTACCGGGAGAAACGCGCGCTCACATGATCGACCTGGCCGCACGAACTCTACCATTCGGCATGGTTCCGCGGAACATTGAGGATCGATTTGCAGCCCCTATCGGGGATCGCATGCGAGACCCCGTTCGACTGCACAAGCGCTACATCAACCGACGAGAGTTCCATACCACCTCGCGCCTGGTGTTTTCTGATGCACGCATCGCGCAGGGTGAATTCACGATTCGATCGTCCGATTTCGATTCTGCCTCAGCGATCATGATGCGGCAGATGTTTGCGAGCTCGAGTTTGCCCGATAGCCCTCCAGCGTATGATTCGGCATGGATCACGCCCACAAAGCAGAATCCGGAAACACCAACGATCCACATGCGCGGTCGGGTGCAGGTCACGTCTGACTCCAGTGCAGACACAATCGTGGTTCGTCCGCAGTGGATGAATATGCCTTGCTATCAGATGGCACCGTACGATCTGGAACAGCGTACGTTCCCTCTCGACCTCGCCGCCGACTATGACTCGGTCACCTCTGAGATCATTGTCGTGCCGCCAAAGGGCTACAATTTCGTGAAGCCTCCGGATAGGGTGGGCGTAAAGCTTCCATCGATCAGCTACACCTATTCTGCTGCGATGCAGGGAAAGAACCTGCGCCTTCAGCGTAGCATCATCGTACACAAAGGTCTGGTTGAACCGGCCGACTATCCAGAGTTCCGTAGGGCGCACCGCACCATGCTGAGTACCGACATGGCCCCGGTGATCATGGTTCGACAAGGTGTGGGATCACGACGATGACCTCGCCGTTTCCTCAGCGTGTGGTGTGCCTAACAGAGGAAAGCACTGAAACTCTCTATGCCATTGGTGCCGACGATCTGATCGTCGGCATCTCCGGCTTCACGGTCCGCCCGCCCCATGCCCGCAAGGAAAAGCCTAAGGTCTCGACGTACCTCGACGCAAAGTTCGACGAGATCCTTGCGCTGCGTCCTGACGTGGTCTTTACATGGTCCGACCTTCAGGCAGACATCTCAGCCGAGCTGATCCGTCGCGGCGTTGAGGTTGTCTGCTTCAATCACCGCTCGGTTGATGGAATCCTGGCCATGATCGCCCGTATGACGTCGTTTGTGGGAAGGGGCTCTGCCGGACACTCCTACATGCTGTCGCTACAGGAGCGTGTTGGTGAGATGGCCGAGCGCGGCGCACGCCGCAGCATCCGTCCACGCGTCTATTTCGAAGAATGGTATGACCCGCTGATTAGCGGCATCTGCTGGGTAAGCGAGATCATCGAGATCTGTGGAGGCATGGATGTCTTCGCTGAAAATCGCGTGCATCAGGATGCTAAGGGGCGCATCATCGGCGATTCGATGGAACCCGTCAGACGTAATCCCGACATCATGATCGCCTCCTGGTGCGGTAAGATGCTCAAACCCGAACGCGTTCAGGCACGTCCAGGCTGGGAAGCCATGCGCCCCCTTTCAACTGGCTTTCTGCGGGAGATACCCTCCCCTGTTATTCTTCAGCCGGGTCCGGCCGCCCTTACCGACGGTATCGAAGCCGTAATGTCCATCCTTGACGACTGGGAAAGGTCTGGACGTCCATGAAGCATGTGCTTGCCGAAGGCGAAACATTTGATGCCGCGATCCTGCTCAACGGGATCCTTCCCGACAGGTGGGTGCTTGAGCTTGTATCGTCCGTACCATTCATTGCGGCCGACGGTGCAGCCAACGTGCTGATGGAAATGGGGATTATACCCGACATTCTTTCGGGTGACCTTGACTCCGTGCATCCTGAGGTCATCGATGCTGTCCGGCAGCACGGCATGGTAATTGCCGACCCCGATCAGGAGATCAACGACTTTGAAAAGGCACTGCGTGTTGCTGCTTCGTCGCATTGGAACACCGTCCTGGTAGCGGGCATCCATGGCGGCGAACTTGAGCACACGCTCAACAACTGGTCTGTGCTGATGCGTTATGGTCGATCGATGAACCTTTACGCACTCGACGGACATCGCATCGCATCGCCGGTGTATGAGGCGTTCTCCTATACCGCCGAGGTCGGCGAGATCATCTCGGTCATCCCACAGCCGCGCGCGCGCTTGACAACCAGCGGCCTTCACTGGCCCCTTACTGACGAGGTTCTCGAGCTGGGTATGCGCGAGGGGGCCCGCAACCGCGCCATTCATTCCGACGTGTCGATCACGGTCCATGAAGGTTCAGCCCTGGTCTTCGTTGCCAGTCGCATTAGCTGAGCGATGCGGTGCAAAGCCGTAGTTTTGCGCCATGCGAAGAGACATTACTTCGTGGCATAGCCCACGCCTCGACAAGACCATGGAGATCTGCACCTATGGTCATTTTGGCACGCCCATCCTGATGTTCCCGAGTGCCGCTGCCGACTATCTCGAGTATGAGCGGTTTCATTTGATCGATAGCGTTAAAGAGCCCCTTGAGCAGGGCCGGATCAAGATCTTCTCGATCAACAGCATCAACAGCGAGGCCTGGCTCAACGATCTAATGGAAGGACGTCAGAAAGCCATCCGCCATCAGCAGTACAATGCCTACATCGTTGATGAGGTGGTGCCGTTCATTCACAACGATTGCGGCGGAGCACTACCGATCCTTACCTCCGGCGTTTCCCTTGGTGCCCTGCATGCCGTCAACACCATGTTCCGACGTCCGGATTTGTTCAGCGGCACCCTTGCTATGAGTGGCATCTACGACCTCAAGGCCTACACGCAGGGCTACTTCGACGAGGACTGCTACTTCAACTCGCCAATGGATTATCTGCCCAATCTCAAGGAAGGGGCTATCCTGGATCTGCTTCGCACTGATAAACACATACACATCGCAACCGGCAGCGGCGCCTACGAAGATCCATCGGCCAGTGTCCTCTTTGGTGAGGTCCTCAGTGCCCTTTCAATCCCCCACACCATCGATGTGTGGTCAAATGAGTGGACCCATGACTGGCCCACCTGGCGGGCAATGTTGCCGGCAATGGTAGCCAGGTGTGAGGTGTGAGGTTTGGGGTTTGGGGTGTGGGGTGTGAGGTTCCGTACCTCCGCAACTCTCTACCCCCGTAACTCCGTAATTCCGTAATTCCGTAATTCCGTAATTCCGTACCTCCGTAATTCCGTAATTCCGTCCTATCCTTCCATTTCATCAAAATCGATGTCATCGTCATCGAACGAGCCGCCGCCGATCTCGCCATCGCTCGATGCTGCGTCATAGATCTCGCGGGCTTCATCGAGATCATCTTCGAAGACGGACAGTTTGTAGCCGTCGGACTGACTATCTTGAAGTTTATAGTCTATCCCTGCAGCTTTCAGTTTTGAAGCTAGCAATTGGGCTTCGAGTTCGCTGGTAAATGTTGCTAGAAGGATCATTTCGTCACCTACTCATTTCTTTGGCTGCAGAAACTTCTTCGCCTTTTCAGGGTTGGCCTGCATCCATTGCTGGGCTTCCTGATTGACGATCTCAAAAGTACGTTTTTGGTGTGCTTGCTTGAGCTCCGACGTAGGCTGGGCAAAAGACCAGATCATGCACCAGTTATTGCTCACGAGTAGGTCATCCTTCGTGTCAGAGCCGAGGACCTTTTCATCCTTACCGTAAAGAACTCGGCAGATGGCTTTACGCGCATCGTCCGGAAGTGGCTTTGACCAGCGGAAGTAGAGAATCACCCCGCCTTGCTTGCCTTTGTATGCCTGGATAAACTTCTGTGTTGGGGCCGCAAACTCCGGAAGCACCTTTTCCCACTTCGTCCAGAGTTTCTGTGCAGCAGGTGTAGCCGGCTTAACGCTTGCGGATTCCGTGTATCCGGACGGTTGCTCACCCGGTACAAACTGAAAGCGCTCAAACGTCAGCGGGATCTCCCGGGACAAACCTGAAAAGTCATACCGGGTGGTTACTTCCTTGATCGTAACATCTTTGCCAAGCGACTTTGTGATCTGGTCCTTCAAAGCCGAGCTCTGGCCGTAGGCTGAGATGGCAGCGAAGAGGATCGCAACGACAAGACAGAACCGCAATGATGGCATATCAATCACGAGTGAGTTTGCGGTATGATATACGATGTGGACGGTCAGCCTCGATGCCCAGGCGCTTGCGACGGTCTTCCTCGTACTGCGAGTAGTTTCCATCGAACCACACCACCTGACTGTCACCTTCAAAGGCCAGGATATGCGTGGCGATCCGGTCCAGGAACCACCGGTCGTGGCTGATGACCACAGCGCAGCCGGCAAAGCCCAGGAGGGCTTCCTCGAGAGCTCGGAGCGTGTTCACATCAAGGTCATTTGTCGGTTCGTCCAGCAGGAGAACATTGGCCCCCTCTTTGAGCATTTTGGCCAGGTGGACGCGGTTACGTTCTCCACCCGAGAGCTGCGTGACCTTCTTTTGCTGATCGCTACCACTGAAGTTGAAACGTGCCACGTAGGCACGAGAATTCACTTCGCGTGACCCCAGCTGTACAACATCAAGACCGTCGGAGATCTCTTCCCAGATGGTCTTGTTCGGATCCAGTGGCCGATTCTGATCGATATAGCCCAGCTTGACGGTGTCCCCGATGGAGAAGGAGCCCGCATCGGGGTGGAGTTGATCTGCGATCATCTTGAAGAGCGTGGTCTTACCGGCACCGTTCGGACCGATGATGCCAATGATACCGCCCGGTGGTAGGGAAAACGATAAGTGTTCGTAGAGAAGTTTATCACCAAACGACTTGGACACATCGACAGCATCAACGACCTTGTCACCCAGGCGCGGTCCAGCTGGAATGAAGATCTCCATTTCCTCGTTTCGCTTGATGGATTCTTCTTCGAGCATCTTCTCATACGCCGAGATACGCGCCTTGCTCTTGGCATGACGTCCCTTGGGGTTCATCCGAACCCACTCAAGCTCTTCCTTCAGGGCCTTCTGACGCTTTGATTCCTGCTTCTCTTCCTGGGCAAGGCGTGCCTGTTTCTGTTCCAGCCAGTTCGTGTAATTACCCTCGAACGGAATTCCATGGCCGTTGTCGAGCTCAAGGATCCACCCGGCAACGTTGTCAAGGAAGTACCGGTCGTGCGTCACAGCAATGACCGTGCCTTCGTAGTCGTGCAGGTGGCGCTCAAGCCAACCCACACTCTCGGCATCAAGGTGGTTGGTCGGTTCATCCAGCAGGAGCACGTCTGGCTTCTGTAGCAGCAACCGTACCAGCGCTACGCGACGTCTCTCACCGCCGGAGATCACATTGATCGGTGTGTCAGGGGGCGGACAGCGCAGAGCATCCATAGCCATTTCGAGCTTCGAGTCAATGTCCCATGCTCCCATGGCATCGATCTTTTCCTGAAGCTTGGCCTGCTTATCCAGCAGCTTATCAAAGTCCGCATCGGGATCGGCGAACTGCTCGCTGATAGCGTTGTAGTCCTTGAGAAGCTGCACAGCTTCCTGAGCACCCTCCTCAACGATCTCTCGTACAGTTTTGTTCGGGTCGAGTTCGGGCTCCTGGGACAGGTACCCGAAAGTGACATCTTTGTTCTTTGTGATCTGCCCGACGTACTCGTCATCGAGTCCGGCAATGATCTTCAAAAGCGTTGACTTTCCGGACCCATTCAAGCCCAAAACGCCGATCTTGGCGCCGTAAAAGAAGCTTAGGTAAATGTCGCGTAAAACTTGACGGTTGGGCTTATAGACCTTGCCCACCCCGACCATGCTAAAGATGATTTTCTGGATTTCTGGTTGTGCCATGCCGCAAAAATAGGTTTTAGGTGTGAGGTGTGGGGTGTGGGGTTCCCTCCGTAACTGAGTAACTCAGTAATTCCGTAACTCAGCAATCACCTCTGCTATCATCAGTGCCGCCAGCTTGGCGGTTCTGCCATCGAGGTCGAAGCGGGGGTTGAGTTCGACTACATCGAAAGCAGCAAGTGAGCCGCTGCGTGCGGCATGGCGCAGGAATGCGGCAACCTCTTGGGGTGCAAAACCGTCAACTGCGGGAGCACTCACGCCTGGGGCATAGGCGGACGTGAATGCGTCCATATCCAGCGAGACATACACGCGTTGCGATGCGGCAGAGGCTTCCCATGCCTGGCCCCATGCATACCCAGTTTCATGGTCACGGATCTCGTCGAGCATCCAGACCTGCATGCCATGCTCGCGAACAAACGCGAGGTGTGAAGCAGCCACACTGTGATGTTGCAGGCCGAACTCCGCAAAGCCCCCTGGAAGAAGATGCGATTCGTTCAGCGACAACAACTGATGAAAGGGCGAGCCCGAATGGGCGCGACCTTCCTTCAGGGGGCGAACGTCCGCGTGCGCATCGATATTGATGACGCCGTAGGGGTTGCCGGCAGACTCCATGGCCCGGATCGTGGGCCAGGCACAGTCGTGTCCGCCGCCGAGAATGATCGGCAGATAGCCGTTGCGGAGCACCTCGGAGACCACATCGTGCTGCTCATCGTGGATCTGCTCAAGAGTTTTCCCGTCCGCGTCGATGTCCCCGGCATCGGCGATCACGAGACGTCCCGAGGCAAGCTGTTCATGCATACCGTTGATGGTCAGCCTTGACAATGCCCGGCGGATAGCCTCAGGGCCGGCAGCCGCACCTGAACGCCCACCATTGCGCTCAACGCCAATATCCTGCGGCACACCGATGAGCACGCAGACCTTTGCAGCATCGGAGGGGATGTCCGACACAGGGACGACCACATCACCGATGCGTAGGTCGTCCGGATCGTTCGACCGAAACATCACCTCCGGGGGTGTCTGACGCATGGAACGTCGAAACTTCACTGTGTTACCTGGAGATGACAAACGGTGTGGCAAACCGCGAAGCAGCCGTCTCGATGCTTACGACGTACATGCCCCCTGTCAGAGATGATGGCACATCAAATGCCTGCTCACCGAAAACGAGGTCACCCCGATGGATGGTAGCTACCGTCCGACCCATGATGTCCCGAATGACAACCGACACACCTCGTAGAAGATCCTCGCGCACAACGTTCAAACGGATCGTGCCATTATCCATGACCGGATTCGGAACCACATTGACGGTGACAGCTGAGGCAAGATCTTCCTCTTCCATAACAGAGGTCGTGCCAGCCGTACCGACCAGGCGTACAAGTCGAGCAGGGTTGCGCTCGTCGTTACAGTACACACGGGCGGAGCCTGACGTTGTGCCGGCATCCGGGCGCTCGAAGGCCATCGTCACCACCAGTGAATCGCCTGGTGAAAGAGTTGTGGGAAGCGTCTTGGATGTGGTTGCCACGCTGAAGTGCTTACGCACCGAGAAGATCCCGATACTATCAACACGCAGGCCGGCGTCGTTCGCAGCGCGCACTACAAACGTTCGCTCCACGCGCACGGGCGTTGGTGTTTCGAACTTGAGCGTATCTGTGCTGACTTGAATCGTCGGCTTGAGGGCCACGATGAACTGCATCCACGCTGAATTGCCGAAATCAGGTTCAAAGACTTTGATCGTGTTGCCGCCCGACTTGAACAGAAGGCTCCCTGTTCCCAGCTGGTCGCGAAGGAACCAGAAATCCAGACCGTACCCTTCCCGGTTCACGAGCTCAAAGTCATAGCATCCGGGTTCCAGCTTGAGGTCATAGGTCAAGAGCTTTTCGCTCTCCATCTGGTCCACTTCCTGAATGACCGTACCGTCAGACTTGCGAAGTCTCCAGCTGTATTGATCCTCCGCTTGCTTGTTGGTGCGCAGCACGATCTGCAGATCATTGTAGTAGGAAGGGGGCATCACAAACGCTGAACTGCGCGTATTGTTCTGCGCATACTCGTCGCCTGTTGCGCCCACGGATGCCGTGAACGTCTGATTACCCGCGGCGGAGGGCCACTCTGGAACCGGCAGGGTTACGGTATCCTTGGCCAAGAAGCCGAGCTTGCCCTTCCAGGTGTAACTGGACTGCTTGGATCCCTTCGCGCCGTAGGTGATGGTGCACTCGGTGAGGTCGTTTGAACCGGTGTTCTGGATGACCACCTCGGGGTCGCCGCAGATCGGGTTCATACGACTGTAGTACTCCCACGTGTTCGGCTTGCGGATATCAGTGATGGCCACATCGGTCTTGAAGTTGGGAGCCCCGTATCCGATGAGTTGCGTAGAGACTTCCCAGCGGCCCCAGTTTTCTTCAGCAGCTTCCTTCTTCACACCATAGTCGATCGTCAGGCTGGTCTTGCCCTGCGTGAACGGCGTGGCATCAAACTCATAGAGGTCCACCATTTCGCCCGGACACCAACCAGTGCGATCGATAAGCCACGTCCCCCCTTGCGGAAAGACCGGATTATTACCGCATTCCTTCCACAGACGCCATGTGAAGCGCTCCGTACCGTCGAGCGAAATGAAGTGATTGCGCGGACAGAATTCGGCGCAGTTCGTAGCATTGCTGAACTCGTGCCCGGAGGTGATGGCCTTGAGGCGGAACATCTTCGCTTCGGGATTCAGCGACACCGTAACAGGCGCAATGGCTTTGTTGGTAATGACATCCGGATACCATGCTCCGCGCTCGTACACCACCTGGTCGATCTGCTTCACATCACGAGGGGGCGTCCCCTTGATGAACATGAACGTAAGGTCGATCAGCTCCTGCTGATTACCGGCCGAAAGCGTCACGTTATTGCGTAGCAATGGGGCGAAGTCGGTCACATCCACTTCCCAGCGAAAGCCCTTTGGTCCAAGGTCGAGTCCGATGCCGTAGGGCGTGATGTAGCGACCGATCTCGAAGTCCACGATGGGACTGAAATACGGAGAGAGCGTTTTGCGGATCGTCGTCTGTGCGGCAACGACCAGCGAATCCACGCGCACACCGATCTCGTTGAAGAGCGGCACCACACCGGCCTCCTGCACCGTAAGTGTGTCGGTAGCAATGGTCGGATGGTCGGGATCATCGAAGCGGTATATCCGCGGCTGCACCGGACGGTTATAGCGCACCAGTGAGGTGCGACGCGGTTCGATATCGATGTCGATGTCTGCGCGGTTCGTGGCAACGTTGATGTCTGCGCCCACTTCAAACGACACCACCGGACGTGACGAATTTATCTCTGTAAGGTAGCCGAGTTGTTCACCCCCGAGCCGCTGCAGCGATGGGATTCCGAACATCGTGGCGTTGTATCCGCTGATCGACTGGTCGCGAGCAACATTGGGACTCGTGATGTGTTCAGCACCGTAGTAGGCAATGAGCTTGGTGAACTGCGGATGCTGATCATTGACGGCACGATTCATCCACGAGCGGATGGTTGTTGAATCCAGCGCAACGTTCCACACCTGAAACTCATCGAGCATTCCTTCATAGGAGCCCGAGCCCCCTGACCCGATCTGAAAACGCGTGATGCCCTTCATGCTTCGGATTCGTGTGTTGCCTTCGTGAAAGAGCGTCCCGTTGAGGTAGATCCGCATCAGGCCCGACTTGACAGACTTCGTGAATGCCCAGTGGTTCCAGCGCCCTTCCGTGGACTCCACCGGAGCGCCCTTTTCGATACGGTCATAGGCACCAGTCTTCGGGTCGTACCCGCAGTCCCAGTAGGCCACCTGGTTGTCCCATGGCAGGTGAATGTTGACCACACGCCGGCCTGTGGCATCGTACGCTTCCATGGTGTTGTGTGCGCGAGGCATTTTATTGGGGTCGCCCCAGCACCAGAAGGAGATCGTAATCTCGTCCGAGACATCCTGTCCGATCGTACCCGGAACGTTGATCACATCTCCCGCCGTGAACGCGTAGGCGCGGCGGGATCCATCATCCACGGTGCCGGTGTTTGCGGCCGAACCCGACGATAGCGAGACGCCAGGCGAAGCGCTCATGCACGAGATGTCGATGACGATGTCCGATGTTCCATCCCAGCTGAAAGGGGCTGAGAATGGAAGATGATTGTCGCCCTGCACGAACGTCACATTGCGACGCACCACGGTCTGCATGTCAGAGCCATTGTCGAGATATCGTTCCACACCGCGTCCGGCCGTGGCATATGTGACCTGGCGCAGCTTCACGGTCAGCAACGTTACCTGACCCGCTGCAATCGCGTTGACGGAGATACCATGGATGGGTCCGGCAGCAATGCCGGCCCCCTTCAGCTCCGATGCTTTCCAGACGTAACGTCCACGTCCGCCGGTGGCGCGCAAAATCGCAGCATTGCCTTCTCCGCCCGTGCCGATCTTCTTGAACTCTCCCACGGCACCGCCCTTGCGGGTAACCGTGGTAGCCTGGTACCGGATTCGTGGCGTTGCAAACGCCGTCGAGTACGGGAATGAATCTGGCGTAGCTCCCCTGACCATGAAGTTGGGCTGCATCATGCGTGTGGAGTCGAACTCCCCCGTAGAGTCACGGAGCATCGTGTACGTCAGATAGTCCCACTCACCGCAGTCGAACCTATCCTGCGTGGTTGCCGGATCACACTTGAGCGTGTAGAGCATCACCACCTTCTCGTAGCGGCCAGGGGGCGGAAACAGCCACGTCCCGGAGCGCTTGGTGGTGTCTTTGAAGGTCAGTGTCTTTACGTAAATGGTATCCCCTGATTGAGCTTTACCTACAACGGCAAAAGCAACGAGAAGTAGGAGACGTGCAATGAGTCGTGTCATGTGACGCATAGATGTTGGTTCGTAAGAATTGGCCGTACCGAAAATACGCCTGAACGGATGACGACATGTTCCAACGGCTGAAGCCGTGGGCTAATGTGCGGACACAATCGCGCTTGAATTCCCGCTTTCGTGGGAATGACCTTCACCTCAAACCTCACACCCCAAACCTCACACCTGCGCGCGGCGCTAGTGCCTCGCCACGCCCCCATCTACATTGATGGTCTGGCCGGTGATGATGCCGGAGGCGGGCAGGGCGAGAAAGGCCACGACGTTGGCGATGTCTTCGGGCTCATCTGCTCGGTGGACGGCTTGCGTCGGGAGGATACTTTCAAGCAGGGGTCGCATTTCTGGCGACATTCCGACGCTCTGCGTGGCCGTGAGGCCAACGGTGATGGTATTGATCGTAATTCCGTAGCTACCAACCTCAGAGGCGAGTGATCGCGTGAAGCCGATCACTCCCATCTTCGCTGTGACGTAGTGTGTGAGGTAGGGCGTACCGAGCCAGACGGTATCGCTGGAGAACGTGATGATACGTCCGAAGCCTTCTTTTTTCATGTGCGGCAGCACGGACCGTACAACGTGGAAAAGAGAGTCGAGAGTGATCTCGAGTGTGCGCTTCCACTGCTCAAATGAAAGCAGGTGGAACGGCTCTTCGTGATAATACCCAACGTTATGAACGAGAATATCGACGCGACCATAATGTTCGATGGCTGTATTCACAACTCGCTCGACATCAGCGGGATTGGTCATGTCTCCCGTCACGCTCACAACCTGACCGCCAAGAGCGCGAACTGCTTCTTCTGTTTCTGCGGCCGAGACAAGGTCTGCGATAACAAGGTGAGCCCCTTCCTCGGCAAGGCGCTCACAGAATGCACGGCCGCTACCAACGGCAGCACCAGTAATGATAGCCACGCGGCCCTGGAGTCCGCGTTCGAAACGAGTTATCTGCATGACAGGGGGCTGTCCTTACGCCGAAAGAAGGCCGAGTTCGATGCCGACCTCGTGGAATACATTCAAAATGGCATCGAGATGCTCATCCTCGTGAGTGGCCATGTAACTGGTGCGCATCATTGACATGTTTGGCGGCACGCCAGGCGGGATAAACGCATTGACGAAGACGCCCTTGTCATAGAGCTTCTTCCAGAACACCATGGCCAGTTCAGCATCGCCAACCACCACGGGAACGATGCCCGTTTCGGAGTCGATCACGTGAAAGCCCATATCTGCGAAACCCTTTCGCATCTTGTCGGCATTGGCGATCAGACGATCGATTCGCTCTGGTTCGCGTTCGAGAATGTTCAGTGCCGCCAGGGCAGAGGCCACCGATGCCGGGGTTGGTGATGCGCTGAAGATCAGGGCCGGCGAGTGGTGCTTGATGTAGTTCATCACGCGCTCGGGTCCGGCTACGAAGCCCCCTAACGAGGCAAACGTCTTGGAGAACGTACCCATTGTCAGGTCGGTCTCGTTCACGAGATCATAGTACGAGGCCGTGCCACGTCCGCCCTTGCCTACCACGCCTGTGGCGTGAGCATCATCGACCAAAACGCGTGCGCCGTGCTTCTTGGCCACAGTGAGCAGATCCGGTAGATTGACGAGTTCGCCACTGACTGAGAATACACCGTCGGTTACGACTAGCTTGCCCGCACCGGCAGGTATGCGCGAGAGAACCTTGTCGAGGTCTTCCATGTCGTTGTGCTTGTAACGCACAAACTCCGCAAAGCCACCCTTAGCCAGTAGGCAGCCGTTGATGATGCAGGCGTGGTTTTCCTTGTCGGACACTACATATTCGCCCTTCTGCACCAACGCCGAGATTACGCCCAGAGCCGTCTGGTAGCCGGTTGAAAACAGCAGCACATCCTCTGTGCCGAGATAGGCGGCAAGGCGCTTTTCCAGCTCAATATGCAGACTGATGGTGCCGGTCAGGTAACGAGACCCCGAGCACCCTGTGCCGTACTTCTCAATAGCATCAATGGCAGCAGCTTTCACCTCTGGATGCGCCGTCAGACCAAGGTAGTTGTTTGATCCGGCCATGATGATCTTGCGGCCTTCGATCTGCACAACCGGACCCTCGTTCTCTTCGACGGGACGGAAATACGGGTACAGTCCGGCTGCCTTGACATCGTCAGCGCGGGTAAAATCAAGACACTTCTGAAACAGGTCCACAAAGACTCCGAGTTAGGTTTCGATTTAAATGGACTGCAAATATCGACAATGCCAGGGGGCTAGCGTAGGTTCTCCACCTGAATAGGCATTGCCAGATCAGCCCCCTGAATGAGCTTGATCACGGCCTGAAGATCATCCTTGCTCTTGCCCGTCACGCGAACCTTTTCATCGATGATCTGCGTGGTGACCTTGATCTTGCTGTCTTTGACGAGCGTCGTGATCTTCTTGGCCTCTTCACGATCGAACCCGGCTTTGAGCTTGATATCCTGGCGGACACTCTTGCCGCCCAGGAGCTCTACCTTCTGCTCATCAAGGGCAAGAACGCTGATGCCGCGTTTGATCATTTTCTGCTTGATGATCTCGAGAGCTGCCGAGACGAAATGCTCACCATCAGCCCGAATCTGAAAGAGCTTGTCGTTACGGCGCAACTCTACAACGCAATTGGAACCGCGAAGATCGTAGCGATGCTCGATCTCCTTCACAGCCTGATTGATGGCGTTGTCGGCCTCCTGCATATCGACTTCACTGATGAAGTCAAACGAGTACGTGGACATGGTCGATGATTACCTTACGAGACAAGTGATGACGGTGCGTATGCGCGACGATGTTTCGTCGTATAGTGACACGAGGTAGCACCCAGACGAGAGGCTGCCGAAGCGGTGATAACCGTTCACTGAACCAGCAGAGGCCACAAGCTGTCCGCGCAGATCGAACACATCCACACGTCCGCGGGCATCTGTCACCACGATTGCATCTTCGCTGACACTGATGCGCACCTGGTCAGCCCCTTGCTCCTCATCAACACCGACCACGACGATGTTTGCATTGAGCTGAACCTCGTATGGCACCGCGCAGGAATCGACTTGATAGCGAAGCGTGCCCTTGATAAGACCACCTGTCGTGATATCCTTGGGGTCAAGCGTGACCGTGACGTTTGTGGCCTTGGCATTTGGTATCACGAGCCCCTGCTTCATTGATGTCGTGAACGGCTCAGTGATCTCCACCAGCTGAACAGTGGCAGAGGGGGCGCCAGTCATCGTAGCCGTGATCGGAAGCTGGCGAATGATCGGCTTGGAACTAGTCCGGACTGTGTCAAATGTGAGAACCGATGGTTGCGTGATCTTTGCCAGTGAGTTGCGCAGAATGATCGGCACGGCAAACGAACCTTCGCAGCCATCGCTCTCATAGGTCATCGTAAGCGTGTCCGTAAACGTACCCGTCGAGAGCGTCGTCGTCAGGTACATCAGCGCTGAACGCTCGCCACCCGGAGGGACGACAAACGGCGGGCGTTCAAGAGCGATCGTGTTCTTGGTTGTTTTCGAATAGACGTCGGAAAACGTCATCGGAAAGGACGTTGGATTGGAGAAGCCGACCACGACCATGCGTGGAGTGACCGAGTCGCAGAGGATCTTTGTTCCAAGGTCTAGCGGCAGGGTTGTAAAGATCTTAGGCACTGTACGAAGTCCGCTGATCGTACCTCGAAAACGCCAGCGGCATGTCTTGTCGAGAAACACGATGTCTTCCCGGACCATGCCTGTTCCGCGCACCGTCACGGTAATTGGCACTTTGACAGACGTGCCCGGAGCGATCCGGATCGGAAGCGGAGCCATGACTTTGATGGCCGCACCAGTTGTGATCGAATCAATGTCCAGAGTATCAGCACCGATGTTCGTCAGCGTGTACTCCTGCAGAAAGGTGTTCTTGCATGGTGGCATCTGAGGAATTGCGAGCGTGGACGGTGCCATCGTCATTTGCAGATCATAGGTTTTGATCTCTAGATATGCCGTGTCAGAGCAGGCGTTGCTGTCAGAAACGATCACTGAGAACCGTGTCGGCTCGTCAATTCGTTGCGAATACAGTTCGGTGATGTTTGAGATCAAGACACCATTGCGAAGCCATTGGTATCTGTACGGAGGTGTGCCCCCTGTGACTTCGCACGTTACGTCGGCGCTCTTACCCGAGCAGACCTTGGTTGCAGCTGTAACAAGATTTGCTTCGGGGGCTTCAAACACTTTCATGACGCAGGTGTCGGTAGCCGAATTACCGACAGCATCGCGCACATTCACAAAGAAGGTGAAGTTTCTCGGCTGTTTGATCATGAAACTGTTTGTCGTGGTGGTTGTATCGAAGTACGAGCTGTACCACCTGTAGGTATAGGGCTCTGCACCTGCAGTAGCGGTAGCTGTTACACTCCTCACACCGTTGCGACACGCCCAGATGGTGTCTGGAATCGTAACCTTCAGCTCATAGGTAAGGGGCGTGCACCAATCGTTGACAAGCTTGGTCTTCATGTAATCGGACACTCTCTTGTTGAAGACCAGGTTTGTGCCCTGCGCCGTGAGGTGACAGTACGACATGATCGTACCCTTGACGGCTTTGGTTCCCGTATAACACGTGCCCCCTTCGGCCGCTACACAGGAGTCGATCGGCGGATTCCAGCCGCAGTTGAATGTGTGCGGGGATCCAACGTTGTGGCCTGTTTCGTGCGAAAAGACATCCGTATCCCAGACGTATCCGGCAGCCGGGTACGTGATATTGTTGTTGAGTCCGCTAACGGCATAGCCATACTGCTTGTTGCACATGGTTTCCAGATACGCGACACCACCAATACCATTGATGCCAGACAGTAAATGTGCCAGTGTCCGGTCCACATTAGGAAACGTATTCACCCAACGGGTTGCAAACTGCCCAAGCAACGTTGACGTGTTGGTTCCGGGATAGGGATCGACCGTAGTCCAGATGGTGATCTGTCCGATGAGCAATGTGGCTGTTATGTCACGCTCATAGATGGCGCTTGAAGCAGCAACCACTGACTCCACATACTTGGTAGCCTTATTCAGGTCACGTCCATGGTCGATGTAGTAGTCGTTATCACCTTCAATGGCGATCTTGATCTGACGGTAGCGTACCTGCTCGTTTTCGCCCTTCTTCGTTGGGCGCACTGCGATCGGCCCCATCTCTGGATCCTTCGTATGACATGACCATTCGTTGCGCGCAGGCACGTGGGATTGGTCGTAGATCACCATCGTCGAGGGCGCACCATCAATCGACAGGGGGCTCAGCAGGAAGGTACGCTCACCATCGGCAGAACCGGTGGTGATCATGCCCGTGGCCCAATCCGAATAGATCGCCGCAACAACGAACGAACCCTTCATCGACGGAATGAAACCACGAACCAGAACGCTCTGGGGAGTCGGGATCTTTACGGGTCCGGTTGCGGTCATCGCCATCAGCTGCGTTGATTCGTCGATCACCCGATAGCGGGCAACAATGGCCTCGACATTGCCAATGCCGGGCAGGTTCAGCGTCAGCGTAAACGGAATGTTATCCGCCAGCTCACGTGCCTGAACGAACGTGTTCTGATCGATGGTACAAAACGAAGCCGGATGCGAGGCCGTAAACGTCTCTGGACGAGACGTAGGGATTAGCACACCGCGCAGTTCTGTGCGGGCCGGACGGCTGGCTAGGGTCGAAAAAATGTCCTGGGCATACATGCAGACTGTTGCCGCCCAGACGATCAAACCAAGGAGTACGAGACGCATCATGGCGGTCCCAAAAAACAATGATCAATGGCAGGTATGTGGAAAATACGCACCTGATGAGCTCCTCAACGGAACTTGCCGTAGTTTGGTTCTCGTTTTGTTTCGCGCGATTGCGTCACACCCCATTACCGAAGCTCCCATGGTCGCCCGTTTGCTCTTTTTTCTTGCCCTAGCAACCGTCACGGCCTCGGCCACCGACGTCACTCTGGTCCTGCAATCCATGCATGGAACGGAGCCATTTCGGCTTCAGACGGTCTATCCGGGCGTTCGGGCCGGATCATTCTACCGTCCTGAAATGCTTCGCTACTACATTTCCAAGATCACCATTCATCATGACGGGACAAAGTCGACCCCACTGCTCGACACCTACCTACTGGTTGATGTGAAGGAAATGCAACGGTATTCTCTTGGAGACCTCGATGTCGGAACGGTGGACTCGATCACGTTTTACATCGGTGTTGACAAGGGCCGCAACCATCTGGACCCCACGACATATCCAGACTGGCACCCGCTTGCCCTCAAAACCCCATCAATGCATTGGGGTTGGACGGCTGGATATCGGTTTGTGACCTACGAGGGCATGGCGGGAACCTCGGAGTCAAAGCTTACGGCTGGTTTTCAGATTCATACCCTTGACGATGCCCTCTACACCCGCGTCTCATGCCCGGTTTCGTCCAGCCGTTCGGTTGCAGGAGTCGAGATCCCAGTAAGGGCAGACTACAAGCGCCTACTGGACGCGATCGATGTGTCTAAGGGGCTCATCATGCACGGCAGTACCGATGAAGCCATCACCCTAATGCGCAACATGGGCACGACGGTGTATACCCCCGGAACCACGACCTCGGTCGATGACTGCACGTCACACCGGGAGCTTGTGCATCCCAATCCCGCACGAGATATCGTGCAGCTTCCATCAAACGTGGTCGAAGCCCAAGTAATCGATGTTGCTGGCTCCAGCGTTCTCTCTGCGAGGGTGTCCGAGGGCTCTACGATGCTGTCTGTCAGCACGCTTGCCGTCGGCACGTACAGTGTTCTGCTCCGAAGCTCCGCCGGAGCTATCCGGTACCAAACGCTTGTCATTATCCGATAAATACCGCCCGTGGCTTGCAGCCCTGGCCGTCCTTGTTCTTACGGCCTGTTCGGTTGAACCGCAGTCGAACATTGACCAGTACGATCTTGTCGATGTTCCGGCGGGATTTCCCGCACAGAACTTCCCTGCCGACAACGCACCAACTCCCGATCGTGTTGCCCTCGGAAAGCGCCTGTTCTTCGACTCCCGCATGTCGAATGGCAACGACGTCTCCTGTGCTACGTGTCACGACCCCGCCAAGGCCTTTACGGACGGCTTGCCAGCCTCGCTCGGCACCTTCGGGCGCACCGGCGTGCGCAATGCCCCTTCGCTTGCCAACGTGGGGTATCTGCCCTACCTGATGCGCGAAGGGGGCGTCCCTACGCTTGAGATGCAGATCCTGGTGCCGATCCAGGAACACGCCGAGTTCGATCTTGAGGCCCCCGCCCTGGTGGCACGCCTGACGCTCGACTCATCACTTCAACAGATGAGCCGGACGGCTTACGGCCGGGCGCTGGACATCTGGGTGATCACCCGGGCGATCGCTTCGTTCGAACGGACACTTGTCAGCGGCCGTTCACGCGTCGATGAAGACCGTCTGTCGGATGCTGAACGTCGGGGTAGACAGGTTTTCCTGCGTTCGGGCTGCGTTACGTGTCACGGCGGGCCGTTCTACACGGACCACCGTTTTGCCTGCAACGGACTTCTCGAATCTTATTCCGATAAGGGGCGGGCACGGCTCACCAACAAGGCATCCGACGAAGCCGTGTTCCGGGTTCCTTCACTTCGCAATGTTGGCCGCACAGCCCCCTACCTGCATAACGGTTCGATCGCTACCTTGCGCGAGGTGATCGATCGATACAGCCGCGGTGGATATCAGCATCCCAACAAAGACACCTCCATTGTCCCTCTGGGCCTGTCGGCTTTGGAGTGTTCAGATCTGGAGGCATTTTTGCTGGCCCTTACCGACGATCGATTCACCACCAATCCTCGGTTCCGACCATGAACGTCCTCCGATCTGCCCTCATCATCGCCATCGTCTGCCTGGGAATTGGTTGTACCGATCCCGAGGTGCCGGTGTCGTTTGACGAGACCCCCTACCCTCTTCGTTTCGAGGATCTGCCGGAGCCTATCCTGCCCATAGATTATCCGCTGACTCTTCAGCGTGTGAATCTTGGGCGTGCGCTGTTTCATGATGGTATGCTCTCGCGCACTGGCACACAAAGCTGCGCTACCTGCCACTCACAGGCAGCAGCATTCTCAGATAACCGCACCTATAGTATCGGTGTCCGAGGTCTGTCCGGCACACGTCAGGCCATGGCACTGATCAACCTCGCTTGGAGTGAACGAGGCTTTTTCTGGGACGGACGCTCTCCGACGCTTCGCGATCAGGCACTGCATCCGATCGTAGATACTCTGGAAATGGACGATACGATGGAGAACGTGCTGAAGAAGCTTTCGGCATCAGCCCTCTACCGTAACATGTTCATCAAAGCCTTCGGATCCGACACTGTCACACCTGAGCGCATTGGTGTTGCTCTCGAACAGTTCATGCTCATTCTCGTTTCCGGTAAGAGTCGATACGACCGCGCCGTAGCGGGGTATGTCGCTCTATCCGAATCCGAGGAACGCGGACGTCAACTCTTCTCTCGGGAGTTCGACCCTACCTACAAGAAGAAAGGGGCGGAGTGCTTCCACTGTCATGCCGCTCCGTTCTTTACGAACGACCGCTTCATGAACAATGGCCTGGATGACGACGCTTCGTCCCGTGACATTGGCAGGGGGGGCTTTACGGGTCTCGCCTCGGACCGCGCCAAATTCCGCGTACCTACGCTGCGCAACATCGCCCGCACAGCCCCCTACATGCATGACGGACGCTTTAAGACACTAGAGGAAGTCGTTGAGTTTTACAACACCGGCGTACGCCGCTCCTCTACCGTGGACCCACTGATGCAATTCAACCTCGCTCCAGGCCTAAAACTCAACGACCAGGAAAAGGCCGACCTCGTGGCCTTCCTGCGCACCCTCACCGACGAACAGTTTCTGACGAATCCGGTGTATAGAATGCCGTGAGAGAATTACGGAATGACGGAAATACTGAGTTACTGAGTTACTGAATTACGGAGGTACGGAGGTACGGAGGTACGGAGGTACGGAGGTACGGAGGTTCGGAGGTTCGGAGGTACCCCGTCATCCCTGCGAAAGCAGGGATCAATCTTTGATTGCCTGGGTCCCTGCTTTCGCAGGGATGACGCTCGGTCTCTCGTCACTTGTCTTTCGCCACATACCTAAACGGCAACAATACCAGCCCGAACAGCAGGGCACCTACGAGTTCAAATGTGACGTAGAACCAGATTCCGTCTGAGGGGAAGACGGCGAGTACCGTTTGGTCACGAAATGGATCCATTGGGTCAAGGAAGCCGTAGTTGGCATTCGTGAGCCAGTTTACGGCCATTGCACTGATGAAATAGATCTGCGAGACGGCCATTACACGCAGCCATGCTCCGGGCCGCGGTCGAATCTTCAGACCAAAGACGACCATGCTGGCGGCTGCGATGAGGCCTGTATGGCCGATCACGAAATAGATGAATGGTACTTCCGGAAATGGATTGTCGAGTTGTGGTGTGATCAGAGCGTTCACGCTTCCAGTCATCACCCAGCACCATGAGATCTCTGCAAAGAGCGGGTTCCGTGTTAGAAGTGCTAGTGCTGTTACGACATTGGCCCATGCACAGAGGTGCATGGGCAGATCGGTGGCCACTGACCAATAGCCTGCTACCAGGCGATAGGATTGATAGACGACGATATTGATCAGAAGAATCACTGCCATGGCAATGCGAACGCGATCGGACGTTTCCGGACGGCGCTGCAACAACACAGGGAGGGCAACGCAGAGAATGACGGTTGCGATCACCGTCACCCAGTGCTCAAGTGAAAACATTACCATAACTGATTATCCCAAAGTTCTCTGTTTGCTCGTGTAACTTAAACCTACTGCGAGCGGAATGCATCGTAGGCGTCCTTCAAACATGACCACCTGAGAGCCACCATGCTGCTTCGAATCTTCATCCTTGTTGCATCGGTTTTGAGTGTCACCGCGCAGCCACTCTACTTCCCACCAATTTCAAACGATGCGTGGGAGCGACTATCTCGCACCGAGCTCGGGTGGTGTCAGGACAAGGTCGATTCACTCGTGGAGTTCGGCAGACGAACCGATACGAAGGCACTCATCATCCTTAAGGACGGCAAGATCGCTCTTGAAAAGTACTACGGAGCCTTCACCAAGGATAGCGCCTGGTACTGGGCTTCAGCCGGAAAGACCGTTACGTCAGTCCTCGTTAGCATAGCCCAGAACGAGGACCTCATGGACATTACCAGGTCTAGCGCCACATACCTCGGTCGTGGCTGGTCATCGTGTAGCCCGCAGCAGGAAGACGCGATCACCGTGCGGCATCACCTGACGATGACGACGGGCATCGGATTCGACCGCAGCAATGACAACTGCACCACACCGGATTGCCTGCGATACCGAGCCGAGCCGGGCACGATCTGGGATTACCACAACGCCTGCTATCTGCTTCTTCAGGACATGATAGAAAGGGCCTCCGGTAAGACGTATCAGCAATACTACACACAGCAACTGTCTTTGAAGCTGGGTATGGGTGGCGTGTGGTTCAATGGAGTTCTCTACTCTAAGCCCCTTGCCATGGCCCGCTTTGGTTTGATGCTTCTGGCAGGGGGCGTCTGGAACGGCGACACCATCGTAAAGGATCGTGAATACTTCGATGCCATGATGAACACATCACAGCAGCTGAACAAGTCGTATGGTTACCTGTTCTGGCTCAATGGCAAAGGGAGCTACATGCAGCCCGGTATCTCAATCGTCTGGCCGACCGATCTTGTTCCGTCAGCACCGAAGGATATGTATGCAGGTATGGGCAAGAATGACCAACGCGTATACATCGTACCGAGCCAGCGCATGGTTGTCGTCCGTATGGGCAACCCCGGCGACTCTTCTGCGCCAGCGATCAGCGGCTATGATGATGCCCTATGGCAACGAATAAACGCCCTGCCGTGCAACACCAGCGTCAGCAATGAACAACAATCAGAAATCAACATCTGGCCGAATCCAGCAACAACATTCGTCTCGTATCTCGGAGAGTCTGCTATCCTGTACGATGTTCTCGGCAATGAGGTGCAGCACTCTGGCACGTCAACAATGGATGTTTCATCTCTCGCAGCCGGCACATATCGCGTGGTTGTGACACATGGAGCATCGCGAGCAGGCTCGCCGCTGATCATCCGGTGATGTCATATCTGAATTCACCCCGCGCCGAGACCCAGGCCTACTATTGATCACTGTTGTCACTGGTCACTGGTCACTGATAACTATTCTCTCTGCCACGGCATCCCACAGCGCAATTCGGTGTTGCAAAGCTGAGCGGGCTGCAGAGAGGGCCTGCTCGTACTTCGTCTGATCATCGGCGATGAGATTCTCGACCATTGCAAGGGCGAGAGGTCCGTGGTGATCTCCATCAACGTCGATGTGGCGCTGCAGGTAGTACCGCAGATCATCGAAGACCGTTGCGTCGTCTGCCGGGATATGGTCAAGCATTCCCAGAAACATCGTCGGAATCACGTCTTCGCGTCCGAACGTGAACACGGCCGCAATCTCGTGAAGTGAGCCGCCGTTAATCACGTCGAATGTTCCACCAACGAACCGTGCTGAAGCTTCCGGCACATCTGCTACAACGAGAGCGGTGTTCAGATCAGCCCCATGACGGAGAGACTGCGCGAGACTGTCGATTGATGTGGTGGATGCTCCAAGGCCCAGCATCGCGTTACGGTACATTTCGAAGTGGCTCATGCGCACGCCGTGACGGTCCACGTCGCTTTCTTCACCGACAACGATCTCGTTGATCAGGTAGCGTGTTTCAGCATTGCCCTGTGGCATCCACGGAACGTCCACACAGGTTAGTCCGCGTTGCAGTGCCTTGAGCAGGGACATAAAATCCCACACAGCGAAGACGTGGTGCTCCATGAACGTGGCGATACCCTGGACCGAGGTCAGTGTTGTGTAGAGACGGTGATTCGACAGGCTGGTACGGAGATCTTCCGTGGCTTCGAGGAGGTGTTGTGTTTGCATGCGGGAAAAACAACAGTAATGAGCCCAAGGGTTCCAACCCCTCCTCAGATTGGTGGTTTGCCGCTAATACGGCAACTTTGCACCTGCCACGGCTTTATCCACGGATACATCGAAAGGCTCATCAAGCATGAGATCGAATATTCTACTTGCAGTTGCGCTTCTTTGCGTGACCTCGTCTGCTCTAGCAGTCGAAATCAGTGTCGGACCGGCTCTCGGCGTCAAAGGGTCTGTGAACACCGTTAATCCGGGTACCGGGCTCAAGACGGGCTTCGCTTTTAATTCGATGCCGGACCTTGGGGTGACTTCGCGCTTGATGTTCTCCAAGGACATGAACATCGGTCTTTTGCTTGATATAGAGTCGACAGGATACGGATACATTATGCGTCCGGAGAACGAGGACTTCGCTACCGATGCCAACACCTACATCTCCCGCCATAGCTATATCAACATCGCTCCGTCGTTCTACCTCGGGGGCCTTACACTGGGCCTGGGGATCTTGTTGCCAACGGGTCTGACCAATAAGTCTGTAGATGGTCAGGATGAACTCTATCTGAGCGGTACTCAAGCATCCCCTGTCCTCGAAGCACGCCTTGGAGCGATGATTCCGCTGGTCCGGAGCTTTTCCGGAGATCTGAATCTGATCATCCGCGGAACCTACATGCTGGGCGGACACTTTACACAGGATGTGCGTTACGTAATCAATTCCAGCAACCCTCAAAGTGCCGGTCTATCGCTCGGATTGAACTACTTGTTCACCGTTGTGAGGTAATACTTCACGAACGTCATTGATGTCGTTTATATAGCGCTCCCTCAGGAGCGCTTTTTGTTTCTACCTGAAGCATCAATGCCACGGCATTGTCTCGACATTTAGTGTTGTACACTACTAAAGACCCCGCAACCGCGTCCCAACGGGCCCATTTCCGGAGTCATCGAGAATGCTATCCATCATTGCGGCAATGATCCTTGTGAGCTACGGGGAGATACCCTTGGCGGCAGATGTCACAATCTCTGCTAGCACATGGCTTGACGCTTCGCGCTTCCGACCCGACCCACCGCTGGATCGGGATCACATTCTGTTGCATCTGAATGACCTTCGTGGGCGACCACGAGTCTGGCGGAGCTTTGTTGATTCGGTCATTCTGCTGTGGGAGGATGGACAGCCGCCCCGGATGCTTCAGCATCTCCTTGGAACAGAAGGGTATTCATTATTGGCGGAGGTTCGCAGATATCTGGATACCGTTACACCAGCACCACCTCTTCGGCACCGGGACTGTCTTGAACAGGTTGCGGCAAACCACGCAATGGATGTTGCCAAGTACCCGAATGGGCATCCACACAGAGGTTCAAACGGCGCAACACTAACGCAGCGCGTAACGTCAAAATGTAGGGACCTACAGTCATTCGGAGAGTGTGTCGATCATCTGAGTTCGTGCGCATCAACAATAGTGCTACGCCTGCTCTTCGATCCCGACGTGCCGGGCCGCGGACATCGGGCAACACTGCTTGATCCCAACTACCGAGTTGTTGGCATTGGGGGAGCCCCCTGCCAAAACCATCCTATCCTCGGAAGCGGCTACGTCGTTGTCCTCACGTTTGCCAACCAATGAAGATGAGGACTATCGAACTTTGGCTGTCGCACTAAGCACAGACTCTGCACCCGACGTGCAAACGACCTTGATCGCATAGACGTCGTCTCTGCGTCCGCCAGAAACATCGATGTACTCACGACGAGATGCATCCTTGACAAGAGCATAGGCCTGCAAACCTGAGGCAGTTCGCTTATAGACCACGAAGCTGTGCGGCTCATCAAGAGTTTCATACGACCAGCGCAGAGTGACGTTCTTTGATGTAGAATCATAGGATGCCGACAAGGCGCGGACGGTCGGACGCATCATGTTGTCGACGCGCGTGATACTGACGATGTTCGAAAGGGGCGACTTGTTACCTGCACTATCGTAGGCAATAACAGCGTACTGGTATGTGCGTGCGCGTGACGGCGAACGGTCCGTGAAAACACTGTCACGCCGACCAGCCCGGCTGAGAGAATCCCATGCGATGCGATCCGGATTAGCTGCATCAAGAAGACGTCGAAGCACAACGTGGTTGCGGACATCCCGACTTGAACTTGGAACGATATCGAGGTCGATCGTTGAATCCGACACAGAGTAATCACGGATCACTGGTGCAACCGGCGGAATAATGTCCGGACGCGGCACAACGAGTGTATTGCTCACTGACGACTCGTTGTAGTGATAGTCCAGAGCAACAACCTGGTAGTATGCATTCTTCGTTAACGTCCGCACCGTTAGCGTGTCAATAATGATCGTGTCATTACGGCTGAACATGGAGTCTTCATTGAACAGGTCGCGTCGGACCGTGAACTCATGAGAGGGATCATTCGCATGCAGCAGGCGGTATCCCATTAGATCGCGATCAGCTGGATGTTGTACGACGATACGCACTACGCCGTTGGTATCCATTGTTCCCTTGACGAGCACACCCGGACTTGGGGGTACACTATCAGCAAAGGCCACATAGGCAGGAAATGACCGTACAAGATTGCGTGCCGTATCAACGGCCACGACCTGATAGTAGTAAGTTCCACCAAGAATCACATTCTTGTCTCGATACTCCCGAACCCCCTTATCAAGGGGCTTATCAACGATTGGGCGATCGAATGTTCCATCAACAGCTGTGTCGCGCATGATCAGAAAGCCAAACAGGTCAGAGCTAACGGGCTCGGTCATCTCCCACGTGATCACAACATCACGTATGCCTTCGTGCAGAGCTTTAACGGCTATAGGCATTGCAGGGGGCGTAAGGTCACGCGGCATAGCCTTAAGAATGCCGATCACATCTGTTTCGGCAAAGGAGTTGTTGCCCACGATCTTGTAGAAGTAGGTCGTGTAGTTTGTCAGATTCGAGTCGAGATAACTACTTGTGGCGGGAGCAACGCCATTTCGTAGAGTGAGCATCGGAGACGCTGTGAGCTTTTCATACGACAGGCCATCAACTGATCGATAGACATCATACGTTGAGTGTCCAGTTGAGTTGTTCCACTTTATAAGTGCAGACCGATCCAATTCGTCAACCGATAGACCAGCATTTTCCATCGATACAACCTTCGGCTCTGGTCCAACATCCACAGTCCCTGATTCTACGATATATGGCTTCGTGTCACCCAACAGGGTAACGCGATACCGGTAGGCCACGCCCGCACGAGCAGTCTTGTCGACAAAGCGCATGCCAAGCCCCGTAGCAGCATCAACATTGCGTTCAGCGGCCAGCATGGCCATGCTATAGGTCATTTCAAACTTGCTGCGAGCTTCACGTAGAGCATCAAGTTGACCCGGGTCGTTGGTCGGATAATCTGCTGGGTCCATTGACGGATCAGACAGCAGTGCTGCAACAACGATCGGACCCATCACGTTCATGTCTTCACTCTTGAGTGCAGCAGCGTACTGGTCCCACTGCGCTGGCGTCCATGGCGTAACAGGGGCATCGACAAGAGCTGCAAATGCACCAGCCTGCGAGCCGCGAAGCTCGGCGCGTTCGATTCGATAGCCAGACGTCTTGGATTTCACCCACAGTGCCGATGTACTGGGTGCCCAGCGAATGACAACTGAGTCGGCATATCGCTTTGCGATAGCACCGACACGGTGCTCAAGCGCACGATCGAGTTCTTTTGTCGTTTGTCCGAAGCTCGTGACATGGACGATGCTCAATGCGATCGCGAACGTCAGGAACGACTTCATCGTGGTGGTCTTCATCTTGATGGTCCTTCGATCGTTGTGATCACTTGTTGGTTTTAACGTTCTTGCCATTATTCAGCACAGCCGTGATGTCGATTGGCGTTGAGAAATTCTGCACCACCGTTTGCTTTACATCCTGATTCGTAGCCCGATCCTTTGCCACGATCCAGTTCCCGCTCACGAGCTCCCAGAGTGTTCCAACGACTGTCACGCGATAGATCTTTGATAGATCCCAGTCGGCCGTCGATGAAATGAAGTTCTCGGTCCCGCTGTTGTCAAAGCTGAAGTTGTCACTCTCGCTCGGTGCCGGTGCCGGCTTCTCGGGGTCAAGGACAAATGTGCCTTTAGGCTTACTTGGAGTTGCAACTCCCACCGTTGGCGAACTTGGCGGAGGCGTCGGCGGCTGCACCACAACGGCCGTGTACTGTATGCCTCCGATGGTGATGCCGGATGGGGAGGGAGCTGGAGTCGTACCCTTGCCCGTCGAATACGCGGCACCTGTGGTGCCTGCCCCCTTCACCGTTGACGCAGGAGTTGTTGTGGACGTGATAACGATAGACTTCTTCTTGCGGAAAAGATTAGCACCGAGAGCATCCTTTGTCGATTGCAGTGTCAGCGACTTCCAGGTTGCACCATCCTTCTCTTCAATGCCAACCGTGTAGGTCACTTGGAACGTTCTGTTCACCGTGTTGCCCGACGCACCACCTGTCATCTCCTGAAGTTCAAAGCTCTGACCTGGTGCGAAGTTGTAGATGACCGATACCGGTTCTTTCACCGAGACATTGTTGGCGGGGGCCGTTGGCGAGATGGACTTGATCAGCTGATTCTTTTGCTCTGCGGCAACATCTTGAACTGCCGTTGTGGTTGCAGCCGGCGCGGCCGGATAGCATGTTGACCCCATGTTAAAGTCGACATCAAAACTACCCTCGATCGCACCACTCAGGAAGCTGAACGATCCGGCTGCCTGACCCTGGACCCATGACGGATTCGGGAAGCCAGCCTGTGCCCATGCTCCGGCCTTCAGGCTAGCCAGGTTCCAATAGCAGCCATCCTTGCACGGCCAACTACCCTCCGTCACTTGGATGCCGCACGAAGCGATCGCCCAAGCTGCCGCATTGGCACGGAAATACCACATGTTGTAACCGTTCTGACCGCACAGCGTGCCATCGGGATACCGCAGGAATGAAGCATTGAACTCCATACCACCACCAAAACGCCACTTTACCTTCACCCTACCGAACAGGCTCTTGAGACGGTCACCCGTATCAAAGCCCATGTCAGTGCCACCAGCAAATCCGTTGCCGGCGATTGCATCGGACGTCGCAGAAACACTTGGAGACATTCCATAGCAACCGACCGCGGCCAGACCATTATTTGTGCGCGTCGTAAAGCCAGACGGCGGGGCAATATTCTTGCCGAACATGAAGTATGAGTTCGCGCTGATGTTCGTGCCAAAGACATTGACATTTACAACGTTTCGATACACGGGATCACCAAGCTTTACCCACCATATTCCGGTCTTGCCTTCTATGTGGATGTTCAGATTGGCATTGCCTGTAACGGGAGCCTTGTTGACAATGACACCGGCATTGAGATCAAAGATCTTGGTCGTGAAGTCGTACACGATATTGAGTGTACCCTTGACTGGCGCGTTAGCGCGCTCTGTGAGTTTGGCCTGGAGCCACAGATCTCCCGAGAGTCCGATGTAGCTCATGCCCCCTGATGAATTGAACTGACCGAATAGAGCGACATCGCCGTTCATTTTCTTTGAGTCCGGCGTTGTCCCAAGAATAGCCAACGCCCTGAATCCAAAAGCCACGTTCCGGTCGGGCGTCATCACTGCTCCGCTATTGGCCGAAGAGGAGGTTGAACCCGCTGCTGCGACAGCATTGATGTTCGGCTGAGCCGGCAGCATGTTCACGTTCACCTTTCTCCACGCAGCTACGCCGAAGCCATAGAACGCATATCCTGGTAGGAACACAATTCCAGGAGGGGGCAGAATGGCCTTTGCACTGACATACCAGTAGCGGTACCGTACGTTGTTATCCACTTTCGAACCGAACCGGGCAGCGGCATCAAGCTGCATCTGCAGCTCCTTGAACTTCGCCGTGATCGTGGCATAGAATCCATTACCATAGGTCGGGTCTGAATTATAGAAATTCAGTTCACCATTCATCTGTACGGCCGGCAGATTCGCAAACACAACGATCTTGCCTACGTTGAAATCGACGAACTTCGGCTTGAATGAGAAGTTTGATGTCGGGTTGGTCTTCTCAACTGCTCCGATAACTTCAAAAGAGCCCCTTCCACCGATACGATTGGAATCGAGGGCAACGACAACATCAAATCCAAGCTTCCCACGGAAGAGCTCATTGCCCTGCGGCGTAGCTTGATCGAACTTTACCTTATCGATCGTTATCGGGAACTTGGCCAGCTTCTTCTGCGGGCTGGCAAAGCTCCAATCACCGGCCTCGTATCCGAATGGTTTCTGGAGCGAGTCATCATAGAACATCCGCATGTTCTCAAACTCTGGAGACAAGTCGAGAGTGATTGTCTTTGACCCAATGGTGAGTGTTGCATCGTTCCATCCTGCTTCGCCATTGAGGTTTATCAGGAACTGTTTCCGGCCCTTCTTCAGGGTCATGGTGAGCGTCGATGTAGGGGCGATCGTCAGCTTCGCATTGCCGAAGAGCTTCATCTCAATCTCGTTTTGAGGCTGCATCGAGAAATTGAAGGTCTTTTCGGTATGATTGAACAATGCCTTATACCAGATGGCATTTTGGGGGGTTGAATCCGATACCGGCAGCAATAGTCGGCCGCGTATGTATGCCTGCGTGAGGGTGTTGTTCAACATATCAACTCGAACCGTGTCGACACTTCCTCCAAGTCGATTCAGATTCATCTTCGGGAACATCACAACATTTGCGGCAATAAGCTTGCCCGTAAAACCGTTCTTGTTGATGATCAGGTCTTGCGCGATGAATTGCGGTGCTGCGTTCGAATCAGCAAATGTTCGCCATCCGTCGGGCATGAACATTTTGATCTGCTTGGCATAGAAGCCATTGAACGTGGCATCCTGGATTCCCACGTAATTCGCGGGGAAGGTCATCCCGGGGGCATTCTCCAGATCACTGAAATCAAAGGTCATCGTGTCGATCTGCAGACCCATGCCATTGGTTCCGGCAAACGTGCTCGGCGTCAGATTGCCGAGTAGCATCCACTCCTTCCAGTCGATCGTCTTGCCACGGAGTGTTGCGATCGACTGTTTCGTGGTATCAATATCCGGACGTGGGGTCATCCATGCACGGGGGAACATGATGTCGATATCGAGCGACATCGTATCGGAGTTATTGTCGCAGCCCCATGTTACATAGCAACCCGGACGGGTAGCCGTCTTCGCCTTGGCAGCTATCGTAAACGTTGGCTGACCGGATGTTACTCCTCGTACGTCGATGTCCTGAAGCAATTCCAGACGTCCGGATTTACCCACACCCTGAGGACAGATCGGTAGTTGCTTCAGACCGAAACTCAAGGTGTCGTCCAGCTTGGCAAGGGGGAGCGTTGCTACCGAAGCCATGACGGCCTCGGTTGGCATAAACTTCATCTCCGAGATACAGATCGTGTAACCCTTGAGATTGTTGAAGCCAAGGGGCAGTTTGAGCGGCGTATTGAGGCTGTTGACCTGCTTGACGAGGGCACCGTTGGCTTTAACCCATTGATCAACGGCGGCAACGGTGTTCTTAACCCAATTCCAGCTTGTAACCTGGTTTATGGCCCATTGCTGCGGATATGGCGGTGCGGATGGATCTACTTCACCGCTCACCTGACCAGATACCACCCGACGGGCACTGTTCACGACAACTTCGTCGAACACGACTTGAACTCGCGCGAGAAGCCATGGAATAACGATCTCGCCCTTCCCCGATGCACTTGCCGACGACGCATTTGTAATGGCCGTTACCTTCATCATGAACTTGCCGACAGCAAGGGAATCGTTAACGGCCACTGGCTGCGTACCTGCGATCGTATCTGTTAGAACAACGGCTGCTCCACACGTTCCGCAAGGCAGTCCGGGAGGATTAGGATCCACCGTTGTTTCGACCTCTTGATTTCCAGCACCAGTAGATTTTGTCTTGTTCCCCGACCCCGAGTCTTCACCACCGCCGGACTTCTTTGCCAGGGTCGTATCGCCACCCGTTGATGTCGTACCCTCGTCAGTGGTCTTTGTCTTCTGTTGCGTAGCTATGAAGGTGAACGGTGTTGCGTAACCGTCGGGTTCTCCAACGGGACTACCCCGTTCGTCGGTTGCTCGTACCGACCAGATGTATTGCTGTCCTGGGCGAGGGAGCTCGTAGTCTGGGGGCCACAGGAGCTGTGATGCGGTCACATTCTGCTGGTCTAGTATAGGCTTGTTCACACGAAACGCGTTGATCGGCGTCTGGCCCTTGAGAACTTCGAACACTTGAACGCGGTACGAGACCGGGAAGTCCGGTCGTGGCGCAACAGGCGTCCAGCGGAGCATCGGGCGGTTCAGTGCTGAGATCTCACCCTTGTCGATCGGGAGTAGGAGTATTGGTGCCTGATAGCTCTTCATGGTGAATGTTCGGCATACGGGCTCCGAAATAACGGCATTGGTCGTTGGATGAAGAAGTCCAACGCAGAACTCGTAAAAGCCTGCCGGCAGCATTCCAGTTCGAACAGCGGTCTGGTCCGCACCACCGGCAACACTCATTGATTCGAGTGGAATGAGGTCTTCACCGAAGAACTGGCTTATTCCCACGGGAATCGTGAGCACGGCCATTTTCTCCGGCTTGGTCTTAGCCAGATAGGACCCATCTTTGTTCACTCGACAGTCAAACTTCGCCTGAACTTCAGAGCCGGTTGAATTCGTAATCGTAACAACAACCGCATCCTTTCGCTGCGCCCAGTTGGACAGGTAAGGCTCTGGACGCGAACTGATGTTGACACTTACCCGAAGCTGCGCGTGTGCCGTCATGAGCCCCAACAGGAGAAGCACGATGGAGGCGGAAAGGTGGCGTGACAAAGTTCTCATGGGATTGTTCCTGTAGTTCGCGGTCATGTTCAGAACGTGGTATTCACCGATAGTTGCAGCGTTTGTTCGGTGAACCCGGTACCTTTTGTGGTGACAGTACCGTAGGTGTATGAGCTTACGCCGTAATTCGCAATTAACGTGAGACTCTTGGTTGTCCGCCAGCGCAGGCCCCCTCGAAGGAATCTCTGGGTATCCGATGGGTTCGCACCAAACGTTGAATTCGCCACTGTGATCGAAAGCGTAGGGATGAGCTGTCCACCAAGGAGTCGATACGAAGCGTTGACCCCATAGGATTGGACCTTTAAAACACCGGCCGTGAGCGTGTTTTGCACTTGGCTGGTATTTGCGCCGATCGTTAGCGGCACAGCTTCAACCACGCCCGTGTAGGCAAGCATAGCACTTCGCGTATTGTTGGATGATTCAACACCACTGACAACGTTGAAGTCATCAAATCGATCGATGCCTACGCTAGCCGTTAGAGTGTGAATCACCGATGCGGCCGTAAAGGTTATCATGGGGTCGATACTAAACGACTCGCTCACATTCTGGATACGCTGCGAGTCGAGTGGGTTCTGTCGGTTGTTTCTCATTCCGAAGTTTGAGTAGGACGAAGACAGCGAGATTGCATCCGAGAACTGCACCGTCATCTGACCATTGGCAATGGTCTGCATCATCGCCTCGCCCTTCGTTTCCGAAAGGTTGTTCACCCGTTGTCCAATCGTTCCCGAAAGCGTGAAGTCGCCATTAAAGAGATTGAGCATCGGAGATACTTTGAGGTCAAGCCGATCTGTCTGTATGAACGGATAAGCAAGGGGCTGAAAGCCAGCGCCCATATACAGTCCGGATACAGTAACACCCCACGTTGAATACCGCATACTGAGACTGGCACTGCCGGCACCGTCTATTCGAGTTGATGTTCGAGCGTCCAAGAGAAACGAAAGGGGGTTGTTTACCGGATCGACGAGGTTCGACCTCTGATCACGGGTGAAGATGGAAAGGGCCCCTTCTGCACTAAATGTCAGCGCCTGTCCCAGATTGATCTTCGTATTGATGGATGCGATGGCTCCTTCTTCGGCGCGGAGCCTAAGCGTATCAGATGGAATGATGACGCTCGGATCGTCCTCAGCCGGACGTGACGGCAGAATTGACGTAATGGTATTGCCTATCGATGTTGGGTCATCCTTGGCGTACACTACGTTGAGGCCCACCGACATTGAGTCCGGGTTACCAAACGCAATCCGCGCCATCGTCATATCCCTACGGTATGCTCCGGCAATGTTTCGCTCAGCGTTCGGTTCTACAGCCCGTTGACTTATCCCGCGCGAGGCTGACACCTGAACGCTTCCAGGGGTCAGATCGAAGCCTGCACCAAAGATCTGCAGGTCGCCCCCTGAGAGCTCCGACATTTGCGGAGTGTAGGAACCGAGATGCAGTTGAGCCCATCCGATCTTCGGTGAAAAGCTCGATAGACCAAGCGCATTGGCTGGATTGGCAAAGAGCTCTGCCAGTGAAGGGGCTGTAATGGCGGGCGTCGTGGTGTTGGTTTCGGGGTAGGTGATCATCAACGTCAAGGGCAATGACAGCACTCCAGCGATGTTGATCGTCGGCGTAAAGACCAGCCGGTGCAGAGCAGCGGGACGCCGTCCTACTTGAGAGCCAGCTGGGTTCGAGCTGTGCTCATAGAAATCCGACGATACCGAAGCGGCACCTGTTACTGTTATCCATGGTGAGGACGCAGAAGAATCGCCCGACTCTTCTTCCTGCGCCAGTGCGGCAACGCTGCTGCCCACCAGAATGGCCACAGACAAGAGCCTGAGTACTATCCGCATTTTTACCCCTAGAAACACCCCTGGCCGAAAATAGGGCAGTACGCGTGCTTTCCAAGTATTCTGCTCGTTACGACTACGAAAGCCGCAGTCCGGCGTCAAGCAGGGTGTTGACCATCTCCATGGAAGGGGCTTCTGCGTAAAAGCGGACAAGCGGCTCCGTGCCGGAGGCCCGGATAAGCAGCCAGCCGTCCTTGACGTAGAACTTGAACCCGTCGCGCGTATCGATCCGCTCCACCGGATACGTTCCGATCGTGGTCGGCTTCTTGGCACAGGCAGCCAGGATGGCCTGCTTTACCTCGTTGGTCACGTGAACATCACGGCGACGGTAGCGATGCGGGCCAAACTCCTCGTCGAGCTCGTCACAGAGCTGCTTAAGCGACTTCTTTGTGGTGGCCATCATCTCAAGAAGCAGCAGGCCGTTAAAGATGCCATCACGCTCAGGAATATGGAGTGACGTGCCGAGTCCACCGGACTCCTCGCCCCCTATCAGGATCTTTTCCTCGTTCATCAGCTTGGCCACGTACTTAAAGCCGACCGGCGTTTCGTGGACCTTGATCTTGTTCTTTGCGCAGTAGGCGCTGACCATAGACGTCAGGGACACGGTCTTGACCACTGCCCCGCGACGCTTCTTATACTCATAGAGGTACTTCATGAGCAGCATGAAGATCCGATGCGGATCCACAAACGCTCCGGTATGATCCATCGCCCCCACGCGGTCTGCATCACCGTCGGTGGCAAGCCCCATATCAGCCTTGCGCTTGCGAACGGCTTTGGAAAGGGGCTCCAGGCACTCAGCGATGGGTTCCGGATGATCGACCTCTCCGAATGACGGATTGTACTCACCATGGATCTCGTAAACACCGTCGAAGAGACGGTGCATGAAGTCGATACCTGCCCCGTGCATCGGGTCGTACACAAACTTCACACCGCTCTTACGGATCGCATCGAAATCGATCTTCTTCTTCAAATCGGCGATATAGGCTTCCTTGGCATCGAAGACCCTGATCTTCCGGGCCTTTACGTATGCATCGAACGATTCGATTTTCATCTTTGGCGCGGTGCCGTTGAGCTTTGCCAATTCCTTCTCAACATTGGCGATCTGCTCCGGCAGTGCAGGTCCGCCAAACGACCCCTTCAGCTTATAGCCATTGTATTCCGCCGGGTTGTGCGAAGCGGTAATCACCACGCCAAGCTGGGCCTTCTTCTTCTTGGTATGAAACGACACCTGCGGTGTACTGGAGATGGTATCGCTGATATGCACTGTGATGCCATGCGCAGCCAGCACGCGAGCTGTTTCTATGGCAAACTCCCGCGACAGAAATCGCGTGTCGTGCCCCACGACCACAGAAGCCCCATCCTTCTTGAGCTTCCGCACGTATTTGGCCGTTGCATGGGCAACGAGCGCCAGGTTATCGAATGTGAAATCGCGGGCAATAAGGCCACGCCAGCCATCAGTACCGAAGACAATGCTCATGGGACGAAGTTACGAAGTGACGGAGGTACAGAGTTACGAAGTGACGGAGGTACAGAGGTACGAAGTGACGGAGGTACAGAGGTACAGCGTTGCAATATTAGCCCCGAGCCTTGGCCCGGGGTACGGAGGTACGTCATTAGTGTCACGTTTATGGGACGTTTTTGCTCAAACGATCCTATGAAAGACTACGACATCATCCATACAAGTGACAATCAAGGGCCTTTGCAGCGGCTATCAGTGCAATTCGGGGCTATCGTCCGCCGTTGGCGTCACGAAGCGCGCGATTCCGGGCGAACCGATGAAAGCGCACTTCGCCAACTCCATCGGTGTGGAACATCCGTTGGGGCGAACATCCGAGAAGCCCAGTTTGCTGAGTCCACGAAGGATTTTCTGCACAAGCTCAAGATCGCAGAGAAGGAGTTGGGCGAGTTCTACTACTGGTTCGGGATACTCCACAAGCACCCACCGCTGGCCGTCACATCATGTACAGTCGAACTGGAGGATCTCGCACTTCAGGTTCGGAAAATGCTCCGCGCCGCCATCAAAACCACGAAGGAAAAACTCCGTACCTCCGTCACTTCGTAACTCTGTAACTCTACTATGTCTGCTAACCAATTCGATATCTATACGTCACCTGATGGTTTGTCCGAGATCGAGGTACACTTTGATGGTGACACATGCTGGCTTTCGTTAAATCAGCTGGCTGAGCTCTTTCAGCGTGACAAGTCCGTGATATCGCGGCATTTACGCAACATTTATCAGCAGAACGAGGTTGACCCAACGGCAACTGTTGCACGAAATGCAACAGTTCAGCTAGAGTCTGGACGTAGGGTATTGAGAACTGTTCGATACTATAATCTCGACGTAATCCTATCTATTGGATATCGGGTCAATTCCAAGCAGGGAACACGTTTCCGCCAGTGGGCAACCCGTCGACTCCGTGAGGTACTTCTTGATCAATTGGAGAGGACACGACAGCAGGTAGAAACAAAGGACCACGAGCTCCGTGTTTTACACGATGGTATCTCAATACTCCACAATGCCATTCATTCAGCCCGAGTTTCCCTTCCACATCTGGCATGGCTTCGTGCCTTTG